>JAEYRT010000221.1 GCA_023435325.1 Pseudomonadota bacterium
AGAAGATGTCCAAGTCGCTGGGCAACACCGTGGCACCGCAGGACGTCTCCAACAAGATGGGCGCGGAAATCATCCGTCTGTGGGTGGCTTCGACCGACTACTCGGGTGACCTGGGCATTGACGACAAGATCCTGGCCCGCGTGGTGGACGCCTACCGCCGCATCCGCAATACGCTGCGTTTCCTGCTGGCCAACACCAGCGACTTTGACGCTGCGACCGACTCCGTGCCTTACGAGCAGATGCTGGAAATCGACCAGTACGCGCTGGCACGTGCGGCCGAGCTGCAAAAGGACATCATCGGTCACTACCACGTGTACGAGTTCCACCCCGTGGTCGCCAAGCTGCAGCTGTTCTGCTCGGAAGACCTGGGTGGCTTCTATCTGGACGTGCTCAAGGACCGCCTGTACACCAGCGCGCCCAAGAGCCTGGCCCGTCGTTCGGCCCAGACTGCACTGCACCAGATCACCCATGCGCTGCTGCGCTGGATGGCACCTTTCCTGTCGTTCACGGCTGAAGAAGCCTGGAAGATCTTTGGTTCCAGCGAATCCATCTTCCTGGAGCAGTTCACCGAACTGCCTGCCGGCGATGCAGCACTGCTGGCCAAGTGGAAGCGCCTGCGCGACATCCGCGACGTGGTGAACAAGGACATCGAGGACGTGCGTGCCGCAGGCAAGATTGGCGCTTCGCTGCAGGCAGAAATCACGCTGGCAGCCGAGCCTGAAGATCTGGCCCTGCTGCAAAGCCTGAAGGATGACCTGAAATTCGTGTTCATCACCTCCGCTGCCCATGCGGTGGCGGGCGATGCCCTGCAGACCACCGTGAAGGTCAGCGAACACGCCAAGTGCGAACGCTGCTGGCATTACCGCGATGACGTGGGCGTGAACCCCGAGCACCCCACGCTGTGTGGCCGTTGCGACAGCAACCTGCATGGCACAGGTGAAGTGCGCAGCAAGGCCTGAGTCTTGTGACAAGCCTGGGCGCCCTTTAAAAAAGGAGCGCCTAGCGCTTGCATTTACTGGTTTTCAAAATGTTTTCATATTGAAAGCCAGTAAATACAAGCGTTAAAAGCTATCAAATTTTTTTACAAAAAGGCCACCATGAGCTCTTCGGACACACTCCCCAGCAGCGTCACCCGCAAGCCCGCTTACTGGCCCTGGCTGGTATGGGCGCTGGTGCTGATCGTGATCGACCAGTTCACCAAACAGTGGATCCTGAGTTTTTTTGAATATGGCGACTGGACGCCGGTCACCAGCTTTTTCAACATCGTGCGCGCCCACAACACCGGCGCTGCCTTCTCTTTCCTGGCCGACCACGACGGTTGGCAGCGCTGGCTGTTTGTGGGCATCGGCGTTATCGCCACGGTGCTCATCGTCTGGCAGCTGCGCAAACACCCCGAGCAAAAGTTCTTTTGCTTCTCGATTGCCAGCATCCTGGGCGGTGCCATCGGCAACGTGATCGATCGCCTGCAGCACGGTTACGTGGTGGATTTTCTGGACTTTCACCTCGGGGGTCGCCACTACCCTGCGTTCAACGTGGCCGACATTGCCATCTGCACAGGCGCGGCCTGCCTGATCCTGGACGAGATTCTGCGCGCGCGACGCGCCAAGGCGGCCAGCTCCACGTAACTGGCATCCACCCTTCCTGCAACAACCGCTGCCATGGCAGCGGTTTTTTTGTGCCGTGGCCTCTGCAGACAGTCCTACGTATCAACCCCGAGCTTTCCTTGCCAACGGAAAACACTCTTGCCGCGTTAGAGGGGTTTGCCATCGGGCGAGCCTGCGCCATGTTTTCACACTGTTTTTGCTTCAATCCATTGCCTGGGTCTTCGCAGTTCAAAGGCCTAGTACCGTATTCCTGACGGTGCTTTCAACCGAAACAAAAAGAATAAAACCGAAAATACGCTCCCCTCAATTCGCACTGAATCGTGCGTATTGGAAACGGTCCCACAGCCTGAATCAGCCTGCAAGGGTATATTGGTCGCTTCCTCATCTGCCATACATGAAGCACTTACTCAATCTTTTAGCCGCTATTGCCCTGCTTGTCTGGGGCACCCAGCTGGTACGCACCGGCGTGTTGCGCGTATTTGGCGCGAATTTGCGCGAATTCCTTTCGCGGGGGGTGAGCAACCGGCTCAAAGCCGTGCTCTCCGGTATCGGCGTGACCACCATCGTGCAGTCCAGTACGGCGACGGCGCTGATTGTGTCGTCCTTCGTGGGACAGGGCATGGTCTCGCTGACGGCCGCGCTGGCCGTCATGCTGGGCGCAGACGTGGGCACCAGTGTCATGGCCGTGGTGTTCTCGCTGGATCTGTCCTGGCTTTCACCGCTGTGCATTTTTGTGGGTGTGGTGCTGTTCATCTCGCGCCAGGACACGACGGCAGGACGTGTGGGCCGTGTGCTGATTGGTCTGGGGCTGATGCTGCTGGCACTGCGTCTGATCACCGAATCGACCACCGTGCTCACGCAGAGCCCCGTCATGATCACGCTGCTGGAGGCGCTGACCAGCGACATCACCCTGGAAGTGCTCACCGGGGCCATTTTGGCCATCGTTTCCTACTCCAGTCTGGCAACCGTATTGCTGGTGTCGGCCCTGGTTTCTTCGGGTGGCATACCCGTGGAAGTGGCGCTGGGCCTGGTGATTGGCGCCAACCTGGGTAGCGGCTGCCTGGCCGTGCTGACCACGCTCAAGGCCAATGTACAGACGCGCCAGGTGCCTCTGGGCAATCTGATTTTCAAGCTCATCGGCGTGGTGCTCATGATCCCCATGGTCGCGCCCTGGCACCAGTACATGCAGACCCTGGTGCCCGAAGCAGGCGCCCTGGTAGTGATGTTCCACCTGGCCTTCAACATGGTGGTGGCACTGGTGTGCATTGCATTGACAGGCAAGGTGGCCTGGCTGGTACAGAAAGTGCTGCCCATTGAAGTGGCCTCGCCTTCGGTCACGCGCCCCCACCACCTGGACCCGTCCGCGCTGAGCACGCCGTCCCTGGCCATTTCCTGCGCAGCGCGCGAAGCCTTGCACCAGGCGGACGTGGTGGAGTCCATGCTCATGGGACTGCAGCAAGTCTGGCAAACCGATGACCAGCAACTGGCGCAAGATCTGCGCAAACTCGATGACCAGGTGGATGATCTGTATTCCGCCATCAAGTACTACATGACCAAGATCTCGCGTGCGGAACTGGATGAGCAGGAAGGCCGCCGCTGGACGGACATCATCAGTTTCACCATCAACATGGAACAGGTCGGTGACCTGATCGAACGCGTCCTGCAGGATGTGGAAGACAAGAAGATCAAGAAGGGGCGCCAGTTCTCGCAAGCCGGCCTGGAAGAGATCAACCGCATGCACGCCCAGCTGGTTTCCAACCTGCGCCTGGCCATGAGCGTGTTCCTCAATGGCAATGTGCGGGATGCGCAAAAGCTGTTGGAGGAAAAGGCACGTTTCCGCGATCTGGAACTGGCGTACTCTGCCAACCACCTGGACCGTCTTTCTGAAAACAAGGTGCGCAGCATCGAAACCAGTTCGCTGCACATCGACATGATCAGCGATCTCAAGCGCATCAACTCATTGCTGTGCTCGGTGGCCTACCCCATCCTGGAACAAACCGGCGCCCTGGCCCCCAGCCGCCTGCGTGAACCGCTGCAGCCCCGATAGGAGCTGCACGCTCACGTTCCGTGACTCATCAAAAAAGCCCGCTGCTGCGGGCTTTTTTTACGGACAGAGGAGGCAAGGGCCAAGAGCGCTGGCTGCTTGCCTCTCTTGTGACTTATGAATCACGGCTTGCGGTTTATAGATCCAAGTAATCGGCCAGCACCAGTGCAGCTTCCGGGGTGAATTGGCCCTGCACCAGCCACTCCATCAGCGTGGCTGTGTCAATGCACTGGAACTGCTGCACTTCGCCATCCTGGTTCTCGGGCTGCAACGCTTCGGGCACTGTCGCCGTGAACCAGTCGATACGCTCGCGCATATAGGCCACGCCCCCCGACACTTCATTGCTGGGGCAGGAAAACATGACATGACCGCCATGTGTCACGTCAAGCAGCTGCGCCACATCCAGACCTGCTTCCTCCTGGGTTTCGCGTGCCAGTGCCTGTTGCAGATCATCCGTTGCAGACACCATGCCGCCCATCAAGGTGTCCCATTTGTTGGGATGGTTGGGCTTGCGCTTGCTGCGCTGCTGCACCCACATGCGGCCATCCGGAGCCAAGCCAATCAGATGCACGGCATGCGTGGCCACCCCCAGCACACGCACCGCACCGCGCTCGACCGTCGCTACGCGCTGGCCCTGGGGGGTGCAAACGGCGATCTGCTCATCGCGCCAGGGGCCGCTGCGACCTTTTTCACGCAGCAGCTGCGCCAAAGCATTCAGGCCAAAGCTGGCATCCGGTGCAGTGAAACTCCAGGCTTCACCCAGACCGGGCGTTTTCTTGTGGGAGAAAGTAATGCGTTGCCCGCGCAGAAAATCTACGTCCACACTCTCCAGGAAGCCCTGGGCGACCGTCCCTATGACCTGACCGTTCCAGAGCAGCGGCATGCGCGGCTGTATCGGTGAGCGCTGGGCATCATCACGTAGTTTTTCCAACCAATTCATCATCTCTCCTGTACTGCCTTACACGGTCAATATCGTGGACCCCGTGGTCTGCCGTGCTTCCAAGGCCTCGTGGGCCGCCTGTACATCCTCCAGTGCATAGCGCTGGGCGATGTGTATCCGAACCTGCCCGCTTGCCACCACGTCAAACACATCATCTGCCATGGCCTGCGTGGCTTCGCGGCTGTGGGCATAGACAAAAACGCTGGGGCGCGTGACATACAGGCCCTTGCCAGCCAGTGCCGCCAGGCTGAACGGCGGCACGGGGCCGGACGCATTGCCAAAGGACACCATCAGGCCGAAGCGGCGCAGACAGGCCAGCGAGCCCTCCCAAGTATCCTTGCCCACGCTGTCGTAGACCACTTTCACGCCCTGGCCGTCCGTGATGTCCTGCACCCTGGCGGCAAAGTTTTCGCTGCGGTAATTGATAGCATGGGCTGCCCCGTTGGCCAGTGCCAGCTGGCATTTCTCTTCGCTGCCAGCTGTGGCAATCAGTTGCAGGCCCAAGGCCCTGGCCCACTGGCAGGCAATCAGCCCCACGCCACCTGCGGCCGCATGGAACAGCACGTGATCTCCAGCCTGCAGCCCCTGCGCAGGCAGGCATTGCTTGAGCAAATATTGCACCGTCAACCCCTTGAGCATCATGGCAGCGCCCGTCTCGAAGCTGATGCTGTCGGGCAGCTTGCACACGTGTGTCGCCGGCATGACACGGCGTTCGCAATAACTGCCCGGAGGGTTGCTTGCATACGCCACACGGTCACCGATTTGGAGATGGGTCACGCCGTCGCCGACGGCCTCGACCACCCCTGCACCCTCCATGCCCAACTGCAAAGGCAGGGGCAGTGCATAGAGACCGGAGCGTTGGTAGATATCAATAAAATTCAGCCCCACCGCATGATGACGCAACAAGATTTCACCAGCGCCGGGCTGTCCTACATCGCGCGTGACCAGCTGCAGGACTTCGGCCCCGCCAGTGCGTGAAATTTGTATGGCTTTGCTGTGGGTGATGTGCATGCTCAAGTGTCTCCTCGTGGTTCTGATCGACCGTCAAGCCTTCCATACTGCCATGATCGAGCCGCCTTGTGATGACGCGCGCACGCTACCATTGTGGCAATGAGTTCCCCATTGACATTCAGCACGGCCGCCATGCTGACCCTGGCGCCGCTGCTCTGGGCAGGCAATGCCATTGTTGGCCGCTTGGTCCATGACTTGATTTCCCCTTTCACGCTGAACCTGGTTCGCTGGTGCTTGGCCTTGCTCTTGCTGTTGCCAGTGGCCGGCTACGTCCTACGCAAAAACAGTGCCATCTGGCAGTGCTGGAAGCAGTACGCCGTACTTGGCATCCTGGGCATCGGCAGCTACAACGCCCTGCTGTACCTGGCACTGAAGACATCCTCCCCCTTGAATGTGACCCTGGTCGGCTCCAGCATGCCAGTCTGGATGCTGCTGATTGGCCGCTTTTTCTTTGGTACCTCCATCAGCGGGCGTCAAATGCTGGGTGCCACACTGTCCATGCTGGGAGTGGCCGTGGTGCTCAGCCGTGGCGATGCACAGCAACTGTTGGGCCTGGAGCTCGTACCCGGAGACTGGTTCATCTTGCTGGCCACGATTGTGTGGACGCTGTATAGCTGGCTGCTGGCACGCAGCGCCATCACCATGCCCAGCCAGACCGCCATCCGCAGCAACTGGGCCGCCTTTTTGATGGCACAGCTGGTGTTTGGCATCGGTTGGTCTGCCTTGCTGGCCGGTGGGGAAATGGCCGTGGGAGAGCTGGTCTTCGTACCCAGCTGGACACTGGCCGCAGCCATGCTGTTCATCGTGATCGGCCCCGCCATCCTGGCTTACCGCTTCTGGGGCGAAGGCGTCAAACGTGCCGGCCCTGCGACGGCGGGCTTTTTTGCCAATCTGATTCCGCTGTTTACGGCATTGTTGTCGATTCCCATTCTGGGCGAGGTGCCACAGCTCTACCACGCGCTGGCCTTTGCGCTGATTGTGGGCGGCATCGTGGTTTCCTCCCGCAGATAGGACCGGCCCGGCAACGCATAAAAAAAGCAGCTGTTCAGCTGCTTTTTTTGTGTGCATCCGCCCTTAGAAAGTGCCGCCGTACAGGCCGCCATCAGGCAGGATGTTCTGTCCCGTCATATAGCCTGCGTGCTGGCTGCACAGAAAGGCACAGATGGCACCGAACTCCTCGGGATTGCCAAAGCGCCTGGCAGGAATTTGCCCGGACTGGAGCTTGCGAATCTCTTGCACGTCCTTGCCACTTTTGTTGGCCGCAGCCTGGAAAGTGGTGGCCAGCCGATCGGTATCAAACTTGCCAGGCAGCAGGTTGTTGATGGTCACGCCCTTGGCAGCAATGCCCGAGCGGGCCAGCCCCGCCACAAAGCCGGTCAGGCCGGTGCGCGCGCCATTGGACAAACCCAGAATGTCGATGGGTGCCTTCACCGCGCTGGAGGTGATGTTGACGATGCGGCCAAAACCCCGTGCCGCCATGCCATCGACCGTGGCCTTGATCAGCTCGATCGGGGTGAGCATATTGGCATCCACAGCCTTGATCCAGTCCTCGCGCTCCCAGTCACGGAAATCGCCCGGGGGCGGGCCACCCGCATTCGTCACCACGATGTCAAAGTCCTTGCCAGGGCCGCCGGGTACGGTAAACACGGCGGCACGGCCTTCGGGGCGCGTGATGTCGCAGGCCACCGTCAGCACCTGCACTTCGGCATTCAGCGCCTGCAGCTGCTCGGCGGCCGCTTGCAGCGCCTCTGCGCCGCGCGCGTTGATCACAACGTTGACGCCTTCCTGCACCAGCGCCCTGGCACATCCCAGGCCCAGTCCCTTGCTGGCGCCGCACACCAGCGCCCATTTGCCTGCAATTCCCAAATCCATGGTCTCTCTCCTTTTTCTACTGCGGGGAGCCGGGCTTTCTGGCCCAGCGCGTAAACACGAAAATGCCGCCCATGACCAAAATGGTGCCCGCCACCATCCAGGGGTTGAGCTGCTCATCGAGCAGCCACACGCCCATCAAAATGGTGGACAGCGGCCCGATCATGCCGGTCTGTGCTGTCATGTCTGCACCGATGCGCTCGATGGCCATCATGACCATCAACACGGGAGCCACCGTGCACACCGTGGAGTTCAGCAGCGACAGCCACAGCACCTGCGGTGCCACCTGCATGGCCGACAGCGGCTGGGTGACAAGAAACTGGGCAATGCAGAAAAGGCAGGCCACACTCGACGCCAGGCCGACCAGGCGCAAGGCACCCAGGCGTCGCACCATTTCTCCGCTGTAGACCATGTAGACGGCATAGCTGACGGTGCTGGCAAACACCAGCAAGGAACCCCAGACGGCCTCACTGCCTTGCGCGCCGACTTCGTGGCCGAACACCAGCAGCACACCGCAATAGCTCAGCAGCATGCCGCCAAACTGCACCCAGGTGATGGCGCGCCCATACACCACCCAGCCAAAGAGCACGACCAGGGTGGGATTGAGGTAGAGGATCAGGCGCTCCAGCGCAGCCGTGATGTAGGCCAGGCCGAGAAAATCCAGATAGCTGGCCAGGTAGTAACCTGAAAACCCCAGCCCCAGCACGCCCAGCCAGTCCTTGCGCGTGAGCGCAGCCTGCCCGCGCCCGGCCCACCATGCCATCAGCATGAAAATGGGCAACGCAAACAGCATGCGATACATCAGCAGCGTGATGGCATCCACACCGTAGCGATACGCGAGCTTGACGATGATGGCCTTGCCGCTGAAAGCAATCGCACCAAGCATGGCCAGCAACAAGCCCATCGCTATTCCTTTGGGAGCTTTCTGCGCTTCTCCCATCTTCAATTCAGACACATTTCACTTTCAAAACAAGCAAACACGTGCGTTGCCAGCTATTTTTTTGCACTCGTGCGCTCAGTGTTTGCCACCAAACAGCTTGTGGTGCAGACGGCGCAGCGACCACCAGACGCTGAACGCCACCACGGGAATCGCCACCGCAGCCGTGATTTCCGGCGATAGCGGCCAGCCCAGCTTTTGGGCCCCCTTGCTCAGGTAGGCGATCAGGCCGGTGATGTAGTAAGTGATGGCCGCCACCGACAGGCCTTCCACCGTGGATTGCAGCTTGAGCTGCATGCCCTGGCGGTCATTCATGGTGGCCAGAATTGCCTGGTTGCTTTGCTGCTGCTCGATCTCCACGCGCGTGCGCAGCAAATTGCTCACACGCGAGACACGTTGCGACAAGGCATTTTGGCGGTGCACCGCCCATTCACAGGTGCTGCGCGCAGGCGAGAGGCGCCGCTCCATGAATTCCTGGATGGTCAGCAGGCCCGACAGGCGCTCCTCCCGCAGATCGAGAATGCGCTTGTCCACCAGCTCGAAGTACGCCTTGCTCGCAGAAAACCGCGAATGCGTGGCGGCATATTCACTCTCGACCTGCCCGGCCAGCCGGGTCAGCCGGTTCAGCAGCTCCGGCTCCTCATCGCGCTGCGCTTCACGGATCGCGTGGGCCAGCTCCGCCAGCTCTTTTTCGGCGCTGCTCAAGACCACGGCCGCCTTGCGCGCTGCCGGCAGCCCCAGCAACGCGGTCATGCGATAGGTTTCAATCTCCAGCAGGCGTTGCACCAGACGCCCCAGCCGGCGCGCGCTGATGTGCACCGAAGGCCGGACCAGAATGCGCGAGTAGCCATCGGCATGGATGGCGAAGTCCGTGCAGATCTCGGTATGCCCCGCATGCACCAGCGCACCGGCCAGGCTTTCTTCATGAAGCAGGTGCTGCACCATGGGCTTGAGACTGTTGCCACCACACTGCGCCTCTTTCACGATCCACAGATGCACGCCACTCAGGCACTGCCCGGGCAGCTCCTTGAGCCATTGCTGCGGCACCTGTTCCACCGCGGTGGCGGGCGAACGGGTATCCAGCGGCGCATCGGCAGGCAAAGGCACCGTGAAGGTCCAGCAGACAAATTCCGTGTGCAGCTCCCAGCGCAGGCGAAAGGCACCAAAGTCCATGCGCAAGTGGGTGCAATCCGCATCGGGTCCTGGGTGGTGATGGTCATGCATCAAGGCTGCCAAGTGCCTGCGGCTGGCTTCTTTCTGGGCAGCGTCCGTCCACATCACCAGATGTGAGATGGCTGCAGGCCCTTGCATGGCCTCCGCAGGACGGGCATGCACTTCGTTGTGCAACAAAGCGCGCAGGGGATGCTGGGAAGGAGAAGACAGAACAGGCATGAAGCAAAGACCACTGGCAAAGAGATGCCTATTGTGCGGCCTGTTGGGGCCGCTTTCAGCCGCTCAGGCTTAGCCCCTTGCTGCTGGAGCCTGCGCCTTCCCCGTGGGCAGACGGCGAGCGAGGCAACGCACGTCAGCCCAAGAAAAAGCCCCGACGCGGGTGCGGCGGGGCTGGCATCAGGGCGTTGGCAAACGCTTAGAACGTTTCCCAGTCGTCATCGGCTGCAGAAGCGGCAGGTGCCGGTGCGGGTGCAGCACGCGCAATCTTGGGAGCCTCCGGCTTGGGAGCTGCAGCCAGTTTGGGTTCCTGACGGGCGGGCTTTTCCGCGGTGGCAGTGGCCTTGACAGGTGCACGGGGCTGGGTGCGTGGCGCGAGTGTGGGTGCTGCCACCACAGGAGCGGCAGCCACCGACGCCGTTGAATGGCCGACATTGAACGCCGAAACCACCTGCAGCAGGCGCTGCGCCTGCTCATGCATGGCATTGGCTGCCGCGCTGGACTCTTCGACCAGGGCCGCGTTTTGCTGCGTCATCTGGTCCAGGCTGCTCACAGCCGTATTGACTTGGCCAAAGCCCTGGCTTTGCTCGCTGGACGAGGCTGTGATTTCACCGATCAGGTCCGTCACGCGGCGCACGCTGGAGACAATTTCATCCATGCTGGAGCCCGCCTGATGGACCTGGCTGGAGCCTGCTTCCACGTTGCTGACGCTGGCTTCGATCAGGCCCTTGATTTCCTTGGCCGCTTCGGCGCTGCGCTGGGCCAGGGTACGCACTTCACCAGCCACCACGGCAAAGCCACGGCCCTGCTCCCCGGCGCGCGCGGCTTCCACCGCGGCGTTGAGCGCCAGGATATTGGTCTGGAAGGCAATGCCGTCGATCACGCCGATGATGTCGCTGATCTTGCGGCTGGAGGTATTGATCTGCTCCATGCTCTGCACCACCTGCTGCACCACATCGCCTCCGCGTTCCGCCGCCTGCACTGCAGTCACGGCCAGCTGGTTGGCCTGGCGCGAGGTATCGGCCGCCTGCACGACGCTGGCATTCATCTGCTCCACGCTGGCTGCGGTCTGCTGCAGGTTGGCAGCCGTCTGTTCGGTACGTGCCGACAAGTCCTGGTTGCCAGAAGCAATCTGGCCGGCCGCCGAAGAAACAGCGTCCACGCCCTGGCGCACTTCACAGATGACGGAGCGCAGATGTGCTGCCATGGCGGACAAGGCCTGCAGCAACTGTCCCAGTTCATCCTGGCGCTGGCTCTTGGCCTGCACCGTCAGATCGCCCTGGCCAATCGCTTCGGCCATCTGCACGGCATCCTGCAAAGGCTGGTTGATATTGCGCACCAGCCAGCGTGCCAGCAACATTCCCAGCAGCAGCAAGGTGGCGCTCATGCCCCAGCCCACATAGGCACTGCGCTGCTTGGCGGCATCGGCCTGCCCTACCAGTACCTGCAACTGGGAGTTCTGCGCTTCAATAAACTCTTCCAGGGCCTTGAAATAAATCTGCACGGAATCCGAATAGGCACCAAAGGCAAAGTTGGCACGCGCGTTGTAGTCATCCAGATCCATGTGCTGCTCCGACTCCACACGCAAACGCTTGGTGGTCTCGAAGGCCTGACGCATGGCTTCGAACTTCTGACGATCCAGATCGGTCACCAGCGCGGCACGCATCACATCCATCGAGGACACGGTTTCCTGCAGCCGCTGCTCCAGACGCTGGGTGAACTCTTTCTGGAGACGGTTTTCATTGGTCGCGATCTGGGCGGTCGCCACTTCCACGGTGCGCAGGATGTTGCCGCGCATGTGCTGGGCCAGCGCAATCTTGCGTTCGATGTGTTGCACATCCTGACGGGACTGCTCCAGCACTTTGGTGGTGTTGTTCTGGACCCAGAGGTTGGACAGCGACATCGCCACCAGCAGGCCGAGAATTGTCAGCCACAGCTTGGGCGCAACGCGCAAATTCGTCAAATTCATAACAGTGATACGAGCTTGGACTTAGAAAAGCGTGCCGCCTGAAAGGCCGCACACCACTCGAGGAATGCCAAGACGATGGTTTGGGCGGCTGCACCACCTCTGTTTTTCACAATGCTGCGCATCCTCTGTGCTGTGCTTTGCATTGGCAACCCGACTACCTTATTTTCTGTAGCAGAAAACTTAGGCCGTGGCTTTGCGGCACTGGCTTTCGTCAGTTGTGCCCTTGGCGGGCCAATTATCAAGTAACGGTTGCTTACAAATCGCTGATCCATGCAATTTCGACTCTTCCACTGGGACAAAAAAAGCGCCCCGGGGGGCGCTTTCATGGAGAGGTGAAAGGTGATGGCGTCACTCTTCCACAAAGGCTTCTTCGCGTTTGTTCTTGATCGAAGGCAGGCACACGATCACCAGCAGGATCACGGCCAGCACCAGCATGGTGGCAGAGATCGGACGGGTGGCGAACACGGTCCAGTCACCACGCGACAGCAGCAGGGCACGGCGCAGGTTTTCTTCCATCATTGGGCCCAGAATGAAGCCCAGCAGCAGCGGTGCAGGTTCGGTTCCCAGCTTGTAGAACACATAGCCCACCAAACCGAAGATACCCACCATCCACACGTCGAACACATTGTTGTTCGTGCCGTACACACCCACCGCGCAGAACAGCACGATGGCAGGGAACAACCAGCGATAAGGCACGGACAGCAGCTTGATCCACAGGCCAATCATGGGCAGGTTCAAGATGATCAGCATCGCGTTACCCAGCCACATGGAGGCAATCAGGCCCCAGAACAGCTCAGGGTTGCTGGTCATCACCTGGGGACCAGGCTGGATGTTGTGGATGGTCATCGCACCCACCATCAGCGCCATCACGGCGTTAGGTGGAATACCCAGGGTCAGCAGCGGAATGAAGGAGGTCTGAGAGCCAGCGTTGTTGGCAGACTCAGGCGCTGTCACACCACGGATGTTGCCCTGACCAAAAGGTACTTCACCAGGCTGCAGCTTGGTCTTCTTCTCGATGGTGTAGGCAGCAAAGGCCGACAGCATCGCGCCGCCACCGGGCAAGATACCCAAAGAGGAACCCAGAGCCGTACCACGCACCATGGCGGGGAACATGCGCTTCATGTCTTGGGCAGTAGGCATCAGGCCCTTGACCTTGGCGGTGAAGATTTCACGCTGGTCTTCTGGCTTGGACAGGTTAGCGATGATTTCACCGTAACCGAACACACCCATGGCGATCACAACAAAGTTGATACCGTCGGTCAGTTCGGGAATGTCAAAGCTGTAACGTGCCACGCCGGAGTTCACGTCCGTGCCGATCATGCCGAACAGCAGACCCAGCACGATCATGCCAACCGCCTTGAGCAGCGAGCCGGAAGCCAGCACCACGGCACCAATCAGACCCAGCACCATCAGCGAGAAATACTCGGCAGGGCCGAACATGAAGGCCACTTCGGTCAGCGGAGGTGCAAAGGCAGCCAGGATGATGGTGCCCACGCAACCTGCGAAGAACGAACCGATACCGGCAGCCGCCAGCGCAGGGCCCGCACGGCCTTTACGCGCCATCTGGTAGCCGTCGATCATGGTCACCACCGACGAGGACTCACCAGGCAGGTTCACCAGAATCGCAGTGGTCGAGCCGCCGTACTGTGCGCCGTAGTAAATACCGGCCAGCATGATCAGCGCCGCCACAGGAGGCAGGGAGTAGGTCGCAGGCAGCAACATCGCAATCGTTGCGACAGGGCCCAGACCAGGCAAGATGCCGATCAGCGTACCCAGGATACAGCCGATCAAGCAGTAGATCAGGTTCTGGGCCGTGAAGGCGACCCCGAAGCCCAACGATAAATGTTCAATCAATTCCACGATGTAAATCTCCGGAGGGCATTAACCAACGATGAAGGAAGGCCAGACGGGGAATTGCAGGTTCAGCGCCCACACAAACACCGCGTAGCTGCCGATGGCCAGGATGGTGGCCAGAATCAGCGTTTCCTTGATCTGAATTTCCTTGCGTGCAAAGCTGGCAATGATCACCAGGCCATAGATCGCCACGATCAGACCAAAGCCGGGAATACCCAAGGAAGGGATACCCACCAGCAAAATGCCGAAAACAAAGTTGGCACCCAGAATGAAGAAGATCTGACGCCATGCCCACTTGCCTACTGGATCACCATCATCAGGACCACTCAGGGTGGCCTTGAAGGCAATCAAGGCACCGAGGATGCCCAGGAGAACCCCCAGAATCAGCGGAAAGTAGCCAGGGCCCATACGGGCACCAGTGCCGATGTTGTACTCAGTGGCACCGATGGCGAAGGCAACACCAACCACCAAATACATCAACCCGGCAAAAAAGTCTTTTTGACTCTTGATTTTCACGAAACGTCTCCCATGAGAGGATTTACGACCGGGTGAATTCTGTAAGCAAAGCGAAGGCAAATTGATGTGGA
>JAEYRT010000222.1 GCA_023435325.1 Pseudomonadota bacterium
GCATCAGCCAAGCCGATCATGCCAACCTGGATCAGGTCATCGAGCTCCACGTTCGGCGGAAGCTTGGCAATCATGTGCTGCGCAATGCGGCGCACCAGCGGGGCATGCTGGCGTATCAGCGCATCACGATCCAACTGGCCATGGGCGGTGTACATCGACTCAATGGCTCCACATTGCGGAAGAAGAAGGGGACTGGGAGGCTCCGGCCGCAGCGGCTTCCTCGGGCGCTGCTACGGTTTCGGAGTGCTCCAAACATTGTAAGGCCCAGCGCTGGAGGTGTCGGGCCTGGAGCGGGTCGAACTGCTCGCACAGCGGTTCTGTGTGCAAATGGCGCATGGCGCACTGCGACAGCGATTTGAGCGAGGTATCCAGACCGTAACCCGTGGGGCGCATGGCCACCAGGCGCGGCATCAGGCCGCAACCCATGAACATCTGCTTGAGTGCGCGGTAGCTGCTGATCACATTGCGCACCTGGGCTGGCACCAGCTGGATGGCTGACTGGCTGAAACCGCTCATCATGCCGGCCAGCAAGGGCGCGGGCGCCCACCACACCACCAGTGCGTGGTTGCGCACGTAGCGATAGAGCAAATCCACAGGGCGTTGTCCGGTGACCGATGCCTTGTGCAGCAGCTGCACCATGCCGCGTGCTGCGGGCAAGGTGGCCACGCTGCAGGGGTTGCTCACGTCAGCAGGCAGTGCGCTGAAGGTGTAGCCGCTGCGTGGCTGTAGCAAATCCTGCAGTCCTGGTGCGCTGTCTGACTCTTGCTCTGTCCCGTCCAGCACCACCACGGGATAGCCTTGCTGCTGTAACTGCGCGCAGGCCATCCACAGAGCGGTGGCGTCTGCATTGTCACCAGAAGGAACGACAGGCAGCACGCGCAGTGACGATGGGCCGCCCTGCCAATGCAACCCCGTGCCCTGGTGCCATACGCTTTCAAGCATGCAGTGCTCCTTGGGCCTGGCCCGCAGATGTTTCGGTGAAGTAAAAGTCCATGTCCAGCGACGTGGGGTCGAATGCGGACTTGGTATGGGCGCGCATCGACGTCGCCACCAAAGTGTTGGCGCTGGCACGGGCGAAGTCCTCGGGCACACGCTGGCCGTTGGTGATGCCGCGCAGCACCAGCTGGTGGCGGATCAGGGCATCCAGCGCCGGGGCCAGCTTCACGGCCTCGTCCACCTTGGACAAGATGGCCTGCTTGCAGCCTTCGCGCTTGAAAGCGGCCAGGGCTTCGTCCAGCGTGTCGCCGTGCGCACCGGCGTTGGCCACCAGCAGGCGTTCCACGCCGGGCAGGTCCAGCACTTGCAAAATGTCGTCCTTGCGCGGGTCGCGAGGTGCCACGCCGGTGGTGTCGATGATGACCATCTTCTTGCCAGCCAGCAGGCTCAGCAGATCCTGCAGCGCCGCCTTGTCATGGGCCAGGTGTGCCACCACGCCCAGCATGCGGCCATAGGCACGCAATTGTTCGTGGCCACCCACGCGGTAGGTGTCCAGGGTGATCAGGCCCACGCTGTTGGGGCCGTGCTTGGCCGCGCACAGCGCAGCCAGCTTGGCAGCCGTGGTGGTCTTGCCCACGCCGGTCGAGCCCACCAGGGCAAAAATGCCGCCCTTGTCCCAGATCGGTGCGTCGGCGCTGTCGGTGCGCAGATTGCGCTCCAGCACCTGCACCAGCCACTTCATGGCTTCTGCGGGGCCGACATCTGCGGGCAGGCGCTCCATCATGGCGCGCGACAGGGCTGGCGAGTAGCCGGCACGAATCAGCTTGAGCATCAGATTGCTTTGCAGCGGATTGGTGCGAGTCTGGTTCATCCAGGTCAGCGTGTTGAAGCGATCTTCAATCAGCTCCTTGACGGTCTGCAGCTCCTGCATCAGGGCCGGGGAAGCGGCCGCAGGCGCCGCTGCCTTGCGGGGTGTCTCGGCAGGCAGCTCCACGGCCAGGCCGCGCAGCGGGTTGTGCTTGACCACCGATGGCATGCTGGAGGCCGCAGCGTTGTCACGCACTGCGTCCAGACGGTTCTTGCGTGCAAAGCTGGGCATGGATTCCGGTGACAGTTCGCCGCTCAGCTCTTCATTGCGGCGGCGCAGCATGCGTTCGCGCACATAGTCCTGGAACGACAGCGTGCTCATGGCCAGCTGCTCCGTGTCCTCGGCCACGCTCTGACGCGGGTCCGCCTTGACCGTGGGCTTGATCTGCTGGAGCAAGGCATCCATTTTCATGGGCGGCTTGGGCGACTGCTTGGGCGCACGGGTCTCTTCTGCCTCACGCGCCTGGATGGCGGCCATCAGGCTGGAGCTGGTCTTGCGGCCCAGATCCAGATTGCCCAGCGCGTTTTCTGCAGTGGCCATCACTTCCACGCCATTGGGCGTGGGGCGGTTCGACAGAATCAGGGTGTTCTCACCGAAAACGGCACGCGCCTTGTCCAGGGCCTCACGGGAAGTCGGGGCTATGAAGCGTTGGATGTTCATGCGTTTGCACCTTTAAGAATCGGGCCGATGCGGATCGTGTGGGTCTCGGGAATCTCGCTGTGCGCAAGCACTTGAAGACGCGGAGCCACGCGACGCACCAGGCGTGCAATGGTATTTCGAATAGCGTCAGGCACCAGCAGGCAGGCGGGCAGGCCCAGCTCTTCTTGCTTGTTGGCAACTTCGGCGGCACGTTGGGTCAGCAGGTCTGCCACGCCGGGGTCCAGCGATGGGGCTTGCGGATTGGACAGGGCTTGCAC
>JAEYRT010000132.1 GCA_023435325.1 Pseudomonadota bacterium
GTGCAACTGGGGCAGCGCGTAGCATCCGGTGTGGCCTTGATGGTCGTCGTCGTGGTGCTGGCGTTATGGCATGTGCCTGCCATCTATACGCAGGTCTGGGGTTCTGAGCTGTGGTACTGGGCGATGCAGCTGGCGCTGCTGCTGCCTGCTGCAGCGTTCTGGTCGCGCATTTTGGCCGTGTTGCGTGCTGGCGCAGAGGTGTCTTCTGATCGCATACTCACCGCCTTGTCGCACATTGGTGCCCTGGCAGCAGTGATGGGTTTGATTGGTGCCGTGCTGACTTTTGCTCCCGAGGTGTTGTATGCAGAGCATGGCCTGGCAGGCCTGGCCTATGGCTTGCAACCCCTGGAAGACCAGCAACTGGCAGGTCTGCTGATGTGGGTGCCTGGCTTCGTGCCCTTGGCCGTGATCGCGGGGGCAGTCCTGTACCGCGCATGGCACCACGCGACACAACAAGCATCTGTACGCCAGGAAGCGACCCCATGATCGCATTGCTGAAAACATTGCATATCGCAGGACTGGTGGTGTGGTGCGCAGGTTTGCTGGCGCTGCCACTGCTGCTGGGGCTGTACCGCAGCATCATGGTGCATCCAGCGCCTGCCGACGTGATGCACAACTACACGCGTTTTCGGCGGTTGACGCATCTGACCTACACTGCCGTGGCCACGCCTGCGGCCATCGTCGCGATTGCTGCGGGCACGGGGCTGATTTTTGCAGCCCAGGTGTTTGAGATCTGGTTGCTGCTGAAGCTGGCCTGTGTGGCCGGCATGGTGCTGGCCCATGCATGGCTGGGGCATCTGATCGTACAGTCCGGCGAGCGATCACTGGCCTGGCGCATGCCCAGACCCGGCATGTCACTGGTACTGGCCGTGCCCTGCATGCTGGGCGTGCTGTGGCTAGTGTTGGTCAAACCGGAGCTGACAGAGGGGGTGCAGGCCCTGCCTGACTGGCTGGTTGCGCCGCACGGCATCACTCTCGGGGAACTGATGGCGCGCGTGCTCGAATGGCTGGGGCTGGGTGTGCCCGCGATGCCAGGTCAGGAGCCGGTGCCATGACTGTCCTGCACTCCAAAGCCATAGTCGAACACCAGCTTGCCGCCGTGCCAGCCCGTCAAACCGGTCATGAAGGCCGCCAGCATGGAAGTCAGCAGGCCGACCGGCAGCACGGCTGCTTGCGCATCGCTCCAGCGCCAGCCCCAGTTGGCACCGAGAATGGAGATCAGCATCACCGCCAGCACAAAGTGGCTCCAACTGGTGGAACGCACGCGGATACCGGGCACCCACAGCAGTTCGATGGTGCCGGTAATGCCGGCCAGCAAGGCCATGCCAAAGGCAATGCCTGCAGACCAGATGGCGACGCGTGGCCAAAAGACATCCCCTGTGAGCCAGTACATGAGGTCGGCACCGAGGGTGAAAAAGCACAGCGCAATCGGAAATGCCACCAGCATGGCGTGCACCGGGTGGCCAGCAATTGCCACACGGGTTTCCGTCTCCGTGAAATGGCGCAGCTCTCCAATCGGATCGGGCAGTGTGGCTTTGGAAGGTGGCGCGCGATGGGACATGGACAGGTTTCCTTTCTTCGGTCGTTGGATGATGGCAGCAAGCGCCGCGCATGGGTTCTGATTTGCGTGTCGGTCTGCACCGCACTGACGGGCTGTGACTCCGGTCTGTCCACGCTGGCTCCCGCAGGCCCGGGCGCGCAGTGGATTGCAAATTTGTGGTGGGCCATGTGCCTGGGGGCTGCTGCGTTGACCGGGCTGGTCTGGGTGCTGGTGGTCATGGGATTTCGCAAGAAGCCGCGCAAACCGCGCAGCGTGCGCTTTTGGGCACTGGGCATGGGTGTGGCCATGCCGCTGGCGGTGCTGACGGTGCTGGTGGGGGCAGGGCTGTGGATTGGCGAGCGTTTGCAGGCACGTCCTGGGGCCGATGTGGTGACGGTGCAGGCTGAGGCCCGGCAGTGGAGCTGGCACTTCGTGCAGCCAGGTGCCGGAGGCAAGGACGTGCGCACGCAGAACGTGCTCTACATCCCGGCAGGCCTTCCTGTGGATGTGCAGATCACCAGCCGCGACGTGATCCACAGTTTCTGGGTGCCCAGGCTGAACGGCAAGATGGACGCCATTCCCGGTCACCGCAATGTGTTGCGCATCCAGGCATTTGTGCCGGGTCGCTACGAAGGCCTGTCTGCCGAATTTTCTGGGGTGGGCTATGGCGACATGCACTTCACAGTGATTGCCTACGCGCCGGATGCCATGCCCGATATGGCGGCTGATGTGACCTCTCTTGTATCGGCCAGGAACAGCAATCACCACCAGAGCGCAGAGGGCGCGCCATGAGCGGGAACGTGCACAACCTGCGGTCCAACCCGCCACAGAACGCCCTGGCCCTGCACCGGGAGATAGATGCTGTATGGCGCAATCCCCCCGGTTGGCGCGGGACACTGGGATCGACCAGTCATCACCACCTGGGCATGCGTTTCATGCTCACCGCGTTTCTCTTTTTCTCGGTGGCGGGGCTGCTGTCCATGCTCATGCGCGCGCAACTGGCCACGCGCAATGGGGCGTTTCTGAGTGTGGAGCAGTACAACCAGATCTTCACCATGCATGGCACGCTGATGATGTTTCTGTTTGCCACGCCCATGTTCACCGGCATGGCTTCGTACCTGCTGCCGCGCATGCTGGGCACGCGTGATACGGCTTTTTCACGGCTGTCCGCGCTGGGGTGGTGGTGCTATTGCTTTGGCGGGATGATCCTGTTGGTTGCTCTGGTCACAGGCATTGCGCCTGATGGCGGCTGGTTCATGTACACGCCGCTGTCCAGTCGCACCTACTCGCCCGGTGTGAATGCCGACATCTGGTTGCTGGGCATTACGTTTGTGGAGGTGTCCGCCATCGTTGCCGGCATGGATTTGACGGTGACCATTTTGCGTCTGCGTGCGCCCGGCATGAAGCTGACCGAGATGCCGCTGATGGCCTGGTATCTGCTGGGGACGGCGGTGATGATGCTGGTGGGCTTCCCACCGCTGATCCTGGGTTCGCTTTTGCTGGAGCTGGAGCGCGCTTTTGACTGGCCGTTTTTTGATCCTGTGCGCGGGGGCGACTCGCTACTGTGGCAGCACCTGTTCTGGCTGTTCGGCCATCCAGAGGTCTACATCATCTTTTTGCCGGCAGCGGGCGTGATCTCCACCATCCTGCCCGTCATGGCGCGCACCCGGATCCTGGGGTATGGCGCCATCGTGGCCGCCATTTTGGCGCTGGTATTTTTGAGTTTTGGCCTGTGGGTGCACCACATGTTTGCAGTGGGCATTCCGCACATGGCGCTGGCATTTTTCTCGGCGGCTTCGGCGCTGGTGGCGGTGCCGACGGCTGTGCAGATTTTTCTGTGGATTGGCACGCTGTGGCGCGGGCAGCCACGCATGCATTTGCCCATGCTCTATCTGATGGGCTTTTTCACCACTTTCGTGATTGGCGGCCTGACGGGTGTGATGCTGGCCATCGTGCCCTTCAACTGGCAAGTGCATGACACGGCTTTTGTGACCGCACACCTGCACTACGTGCTCATCGGTGGTTTTGCCTTCCCGATCATGGCAGGCATCGTGTACTGGATGCCGCTGATTTCCGGTCGTCAGACAGTTGCAGGTCTTGGGAAATGGGCTTTCTGGGTGATCTTCATCGGCTTTCATGGCACCTTTTTCCTGATGCATTTGACGGGGCTGATCGGCATGCCACGGCGCATAGCGGCCTATCCCAACCATCCGCAATGGGAGTGGCTGAATCTGATCAGCTCTTTCTTCGGTTTCGTGATGGCCGTGGGTTTTGCGCTGTTTGCGCTGAGTCTGCTGCTGCAATACTTCTGGGGACAACGCAGCAGGCGCAATCCCTGGCAGACCGAGGACCGCGAATGGCAGATCCCGCGCTTCAAGCCGCGTTACAACTTTGCTTCCCTGCCTCTGGCGCATCAGGACGGTCTGGCTATTGCACGTGGAGAAGGCGCGCTGCCGGGTGCACCGCGGGGGCAGCGTGAAGTCCTGGTGGTCGATGCCATCAGCGGTGCGCCGCGCTTTGTGCTCATGCAGCCAGGCAGCAGCATGCTGCCGTTCTGGACGGCATGCGTGATTGCCTGCTTTGTGCTGCTGTTGTTGCTGGGGCAGTATGTGCTGGCAGCCCTTGCCTTGGCTGGTATTGCAGCCATGGGCTGGCTTTGGGGGAACCCTGTACTGCCCCGGAAGGAGTGGGGGCTGCTGCCGGTTCTGCCCGGTGTGCAAGTGCCGGCACATGTGGATGTGCCCCGCAACCTGACGCACAGCGGCCTGGTGGCCCTCCTGGTGGCCAATGGTTCCCTGTATGCCAGCTTCCTGTTCGGCATTGGCTTTCTGTCGGTCATTGCGCCCAACTGGCCACCACCTGCCAGTGATCTGGGCTGGCCGCAGGCACTCATGGCAACTGCCATCCTGGTGCTTCTGGCCATGCAGGCATTGCTGGCCCGCAGGCCATCAGGTCGACGTGCCCTGATGGGTACGGTTCTGGGTGTGCTGGCCCTGGGTCTGGTGCTGCTGATCGCCGCGGACATGGATGACCCGACCCTTCACGCACGGCCTGCTCTCTATGCCTTTGCCCTAGGCTATGTGGCAACCCATGTGCTGATTGGCACCATGCTGGCTGCACGTACCTGTGTGCAAGACAGAACCGGACTTTTGACGGCCACGCGCGCCGGGGCACAGCCTGTCTGGCAGCTTTGGCAGAACTACACCTTTGTCACTGCGCTGATCCTGCTGGGCGTGGTGTTCCTGCAGCAGGGGTTGTCATGAACTGGCTGGCACGTGCTTTGATCGGCCCCTGTCTGTGGGCAGTGGCTTTCACGGTGGTTTATGCCCTGCATGGCCTGGGTTGTGCCTGGGGCTGGCCTGCAGTGCAAACGCCAATAGGCAGTCTGCACCATGTCGTGCTGATGGCCAGTTTTTTCGTGGCTTTGCTGGTCACCGGCATCGCCCTGCGCAAGCTGCCTCGCGGCGAAGGCGTGAAGGCGCAGGTGATTGCCGCAGGCGGCTGGCTGGGCTTCGGCGGCACGCTGCTGACCCTGTTTCCCGTGCTGGGGATCACCAGCTGCGCCGCTGGATGAAACAAAAAGGCCTGCACGTGCAGGCCCGTGGTGGTCACCAGTTGTGACTTCACCATACCGACTGGCGATGCACGTTCAAGCCGGCAAAGCTTTGCTGCACAGGCATGATTTCAATGGCATTGATGTTCATATGCTGAGGGGTCTGGGCAATCCACAGCACAGTGGCTGCAATGTCTTCGGGCGTCAGATACTGCACGCCTTCGTAGACCTTGGCCGCTTTGCCGGCATCGCCAAAACGCACGCTGGAGAACTCGGTGCCGCCGCACATGCCAGGCTCGACGTTGGTCACCCGCACTGGGGTGCCCGTCAGGTCTGCACGCAGGTTGCGACTGAATTGCTGCACAAAGGCTTTGGTTGCGCCATAGACATTGCCGCCTGGATAGGGCCAGTTACCTGCGACAGAGCCAAGATTGATGATGTGCCCGCGCTTGCGTTCCACCATGCCAGGCAGAAAGGCACGTGTCATGGCGATCAGGCCTTTGCAATTGGTGTCGATCATGGTGTCCCACTGATCCAGATCGGCCTGGTGTGCCGGCTCCAGGCCCAGCGCCAGCCCGGCGTTGTTCACCAGTACATCAGGCTGGGCGAATGCTGCAGGCAGGCTTTGGGGCAGAGCTAGTACGGCTTCGCGGTCGGTCACATCCAGCTCCAGGGGCAGGAGGGACTCACCCAGTTCGGCTGCCAGGGCATCCAGCTTGCTTTTGCGACGAGCGGTGGCAATGACACGGTGCCCCGCTTGTACAAAGCTGCGCGCCATGGAAGCGCCAAAACCTGCGGAAGCCCCGGTGATAAGAACGATCATGAAAAGCCTTTCTTGCTGTTTGCTGTGGTTCGCTGCACGGCAGCCATTGCTGCATTGTGGCGAGCGTCATGGCAGTTGGGCAAGTTGGATGCTTGCGCGATTGGGCAAGCCTGTTGCGGTCAATGGCGAAGAGGCGCAGTCCAGCGCACCATGAAAAACAGCGGGCCGCACGCACATGCCGTGCGGCCCGCTTGTGGTGCTGGCAGATGCCGGACAGGCCTTACTGTGGCTCGGCCACGAACACTTCTACACGGCGGTTCTTCGAGCGTCCCCAGGATGTATCGTTGGAGGCAATGGGTTCGCGCGCGCCGCGGCCTTCGGTCTGGATGCGTGCACCTTGCACACCACGGCTGAAAATGTAGTCGCGTGTTGCGTTGGCGCGCTGCAGCGACAGCGGGTCATTGATGTGTGGGCCACCAGTGCTGTCGGTGTGCCCAATGATGACAACATGGGTTCCGGGGTTGCGCACCAGGCTGGAGGCAAAACTGTTGAGGACGGGGCGGAACTGGCTCTTGATATAGGCACTGTTGCTGTCAAAGGAAACATCCGCGGGGATGGCCAGCTTGAGCTGGTTGTCTGGCGTGCGGGCCACCGTCACGCCTGTGCCTTGGGTGGCGGCCAGCAGCTCCTGGCGCTGACGCTCCATGCTGGCAGACCAGACATAAGTGCCCACGCCGCCCAGGGCTGCGCCGATCAGCGCGCCTTTGCCGGCCTTCTTTCCTGTTGCTTTGGCAATGCCTGCACCCGCCAGTGCTCCAATGCCCACGCCCAAGGCAGTATTGCGCTGGGTGTTGGTCATGGTTTCACAACCCGTCAATACAAGCACTGCAGACAGGATGAGGACGGTGCCGGTTTTGATATGCATTTTTTCTCCCTATGACAATGACTCAAAATGTATAGCGTTTTAAGTGTTGCGCGTTGCTTTCACTTACATTGAGGTGAGTTAAAGGATTACAGGGAACCACGTAGACTTATTTGTGATTGGGAGCGCTGCTTCTTGTCAGAAGCAGTGGGTCATCAACAGCAACAGACAGGACATACAAGTGCTCAAAGAATCTGGGGCAAAAACTGATGCCGTGCTGGCATGGACTGATTTGTGGCCCATGCATGTTCCGCTGCCCAAGCACGGATGGACCGAACAGTTGCCTGCAGGCGTGAGTGTTCTGGTGGATGAAACCGGAGAGGAAACCCCGTACTGGACGGCGTTGCTCTCCGGTCACGCCCAGCCTGGGCGGGGTACGGTGTATTGCAATGGTCTGTGCAGCCAGGCTGATCGTGCGGCCTACCAGCAGCAGGTGTACTGGCACAACCCACGCAGCGACATGCTGGCACGCGAGATGAGCGTGCAGCAATGGTTGCGCGAAGCGGTCTTGCGCTGGCCGCATTGGAACGATGCGGCATGGAGCCAGCACAGCGAAGGCTTTGGTTTGTCCGAACACCTGAGCAAGCCCCTGTGGCATTTGTCGACCGGATGCTTGCGCAAGCTGGGCATTGCCACCGCACTGGCAAGCGAAGCCCCCCTGACGGTGATCGAAGAACCCGTGGCTGCGCTGGATGCCCAAAGCATCCACTATCTCTGCCAGGCGCTGGATGCCCTGGGGGATGCTGTCGCTGAATCGGAGCATGGCCCCCGATGGGTTCTGGTGACCCACTGGGAGCCTTTGCCAGGCGTTACATGGGATGAAGTGCTGGCGGCTCCTGCGCTGCTGGCCAGGACGTGAAATATCGTTTCCGGGCTACCTGCCGACATCAACGCATTGGAACAAGCGGGCCAGGCAATGATTGCTGCCGGCGCTAGCGCAGCACATAGCGCACGATGGTGATGAAGTGCAGCAAACTGCCTGCGATCACGAACAGATGCCAGACGCCATGGGAGTGGGGCATGCGTCCATCCAGCGCAAAAAAGAGGATGCCTGCGGTGTAGAGCAGGCCGCCTGCTGCCAGCCACATGAAGCCCGCGCTGCCGAGCGCCTGGACCAATGGTTCCAGTGCAATCAAGACCATCCAGCCCATGACCGCATAGATCACCAGTGAAAGCACGCGGGCAGGATTGCGCGGTTTGATTTCCTGCAGCATGCCAATCAGGGCCAGGCTCCAGATGGCGGCCAGCAGGCTCCAGCCCCAGACACCCCGCAGGCTCACCAGACAAAACGGCGTATAGCTGCCGGCTATCATCAGATAGATGCTCAGGTGATCGAATTTCTGCAAGATCCGTTTGGTCTTGCCCCGCACGCTGTGATAGAGGGTGGAGATGGCGTAGAGCAGCACCATGCATCCGCCATAAATGCTGACACTGGCAATGGTGCGTGCATCAGCATGCAGACTGGCATGGACAATCAGCCAGACGCTGCCTGTCAGCGCAAACAAGGCGCCAATCAGGTGCGACCAGGCGTTAAAGCGCTCTCCGTGGTACATGGGCCGATCATGCGCCTGCGGCATCTGCGGGCAAGACAGCATGGAGCAAACCGGCGTGTCAGCCGGCCTTGATGCCGCAGGCACAAAAAAGCCCGCAAATGGCGGGCTGGGTGCTGAAGGCCAGGCGCGTGGCGCTTACAGGTGCAAGGTGAACAGGTCACTTTCCACGCACACGCCATTGTCCAGAGCGGCACGCACTACAAAGCCTTCGTCCAGTGCCACCAGCTGGGCACTTTCCACGTTGAAGCCTTCGTTGACCTGCTCGCTTTTGAACGAGAAATAGGCACGCACGGGCAACTCGGCTGCGCACTCCATGTCAATCTCGGCATGCTGCTCATTGAGCCACTGGCGCGCGGATTGCAAGGTGGCGGCAACGGGCAGGCATTCGGCAGGCACGTCAATATGGGCAGTGCGTGCGACTTCCTCGCCGCTCAGGCCTTCCAGTTCGCCGATGGTGAAAAACGCAATTGCAAAGCTTTGTGGGTTCATGAATGCACTTTTTTGCTATGAAAAAAAGTGCATTGTGCGCTGTGTGTCAAAGGTTTTCAGGCAAATGCTGCAAAGACATTGCGCAAGAGGCAAGAGGCCGACACAGCGGAAACATTAGTTTGGCGCGAATGCGCTTGCAAGCACGCCTGCCGTTGGCCTGATTACTGGGCCTGTGCGTGGAAGGCCTTGTTCGCAATCTTCCAGCCCTGTTCGGTCTTGAG
>JAEYRT010000148.1 GCA_023435325.1 Pseudomonadota bacterium
CTGCAACTGCCCTCCCCCACGCTGGCCTGCAACCGGCAAGGCCAGGTGCTGCTGGCCAATAGCGCCGCCCACCGCTACGCACACAGCCTGGGGCGCTCGCAGCAGGAACACCAGCCCATTGCCGACCTGCTGGAAGGCGCTGTGGAGCGGGGCAGCCTGCAGCCGCTGTGGGACCGCGATCAGCCGCCACCGCTGCATGCCACCGTGCAGCGCGAAGGCATGGACCTGCAGAAAAACAGCCTGCTGATGCTGAGCCAGCCCTTCACCATTGCCGGAGAAAACGGCTGGCTGGTGAGCTTGGACGATATCAGCGACCTGCGTCAGGCCATGGCCCAGCGCGATCAGGCCATGCACTTCATTTCGCATGACATCCGGGCCCCACTGGGCGCCATCCTGACCGTGATCGAGCTGGAACAGCACTATGCACAACGCGCCCCATCGGCCGATTTGCTGGAACGCATTCAGCGCTATGCGCGCAATGGCCTATCCCTGGCCGAAGACTTTGTGCACCTGGCGCGGGCACAGAACACGCAGGCACAACGCCTGCCCGTGGAGCTGGGCAATGTGATCGATCAGGCACTGGACGACAGCTGGGCTGCAGCCAATGAACGCGCGGTGGAACTGGAATGGGCACCGCAGGAAGAAGAGGCCTGGGTTACGGGAGACGCCAGCATGCTGCGCCGGGCCTGCGTGAACCTGATCAGCAACGCCATCAAATACGGCCCGCCCCAGGGCACGGTGCACGTCAGCCTGACCCAGGACGCCGACAACTGGTGCGTCACAGTGCGCGACGAGGGAGAAGGCATCAGCGAGCAGGAACAGGCCCGCCTGTTTGCACCATTCACGCGCCAGCAGCAGCACGCAACAGGGCCGATTCAGGGCATTGGCCTAGGCTTGACCTATGTGCACACCGTGGCCCAGCAGCATGGCGGCAGCATCCGTGTTCACAGCGTGGTGGGCCAGGGCGCAAGTTTTATTTTGCGTCTGCCCAAAGGCGCTGCTCCTGCCGCGGTCTGAACCTCACACCAAGACCAAGGGCGCGCAAGCACCAAGGCCCCAAACGAAAAAGCCTCAGAACCTTGCAGTTCTGAGGCTTGTCGTTTTGGTGCGGCTGGCAGGAATCGAACCCACGACCCCTTGGTTCGTAGCCAAGTACTCTATCCAGCTGAGCTACAGCCGCCGAAGCCATGATTATATGCACGTTTATGGCGCACTTTTGGAAAAAACCGAAATTCCCCGCTTTTCTTTGCAGAACCGGATTGCAATACCTGTATTCCCATACAGTTTTGAACAACTTCATTCCCGTACAGCCCTTAGAATTTGCCCCTCGCATGCTATCAGCTCACTAGCAGCGATTCGCAGCAGCTTGCAGTCCTCCGCAACTGCAGCTGACCGGCAATTTCATGGCTACGCGCAAAAAGAAATCCTCTTCTCCCGTTTCCTGGCTGCGGCAATTGCGTCAACGTCTGACCAGCCGCATGGCCTGCTTTGTCTGGGGGGCCATTTTTGGCAATGCCATTCTGAGCCAGCCCATCAATCCGCTGAATCTGGTGCTGGAGCCGCCAGAGAAAATGCTCAGTGCCGCATCGCAGGAGTGGCTGGAAACGCTGCGGCAGAACATCCGCCAGCTCAGCGAAGCCCTGACAGGCGCTGCCGTCGATGTGCTGCGCGAGCAGGCCGTGGACCTGGAACCGCCAGCGGATGGCTCCGCGCCTGCGGCGCCTACCGCCGCGGCACGCACCGGCCAGCGTGATTTCGCGGCCTGTCTGGACCAGTTTCCGGGGCAGCGTCCTTTGCATGTAGCGGCCATCAGCACCCAATGGGCGCCGCTGGCCCTGTGTTCCGATGCCTTTGCCGTGCTCTATTCAGGGCTGACCAAGACACCGATGGTGGTGGTCGAAAAGCTCAATCGCCAGCGCCTGCAGCAGGCCAATGGTCTGGAGCGCACCGACCAGTTCTATCCCGACAAACGCGTGCCCGAATCCTGGCGCGCCCAGCTCAGTGACTACCAGGGCAGTGGCTTTGACCGGGGCCATCTGGCTGCGGCGGCCAACCAGCCAACGGCCCAGGCCATGGCGCAATCGTTTGCACTGAGCAACATGGTGCCGCAGGACCCTACCCACAATCGCAAGCTGTGGTCCAAACTCGAGGCGGATACACGCAAGTACGTGCTGCGGGCGGCTGGTAATGTCTATGTGTTTACCGGTGCCCTGCATGAAGGCCAGACGCGAACCCTGGGCCGCAGCGCCGTCTGGATACCCAGCCATCTGTTCAAACTGGTCTATGACGAAGCCCAGCAGCGCGCCTGGGCCTATGTGCTGCCCAATCGCGGCAATGCCACCATTACCCGCCCCATGGATTACGCCAGCTTTGTGCAGCGCACGCAGTGGGCATTGCTGGACGGCCTGCCCGTCAGGGGCAGTATTCGCGAGTAGCGCAGCCACACCGCGCCAAAAGAAAAGAGAAAAGGCACCTGTCGGTGCCTTGCTTGCCCAATGCCTGCCGCGCTCTCGCGGCTTTCACAGCCGCGGGCCTTCTTCCAGTGGCATCTCCTGCGGGGTACGGATACGTACCCGCATCCAGAAGCCTCGCGGTTCCCCTTGCTTGACCAGCTTGGTTTCCAGCTTCATGCGATTCATCAGCGGCGTGGGGATGCGGTAGAGCGAAGGCGTGCGCAAGATCGCTTCCTGCGATGGCATCTTCCAGTACTGGTCATAACCTGCGTGATAGGCCACTTCCTCACACCAGCCCGCGCGCTGCAAGTCAGCGGTTTGCGTGGGATTGAGTTCCGTGCCACCGGCTTCACCCAGCTCCGAAACCAGCAGCAAATTCTGTGACGCCGGCTGCACGTGCAGCCAGATCACGCAACCCGGCTCCAGGCCTTTTTCGACCACTGCCTCGGGTTCTACATTCTTGGCACCTTCACGGCCCATGAAACGCCGTGGCTGCCCCTCCGCCTCCCCGTCAGCAGCGGGGGGCGCTGCTTTAGTGGGTGCAGATGCGGGTGCCGTGGCTGCATCGCCACCTGTCAACGTCGAAATCAACCGATCAAAAATGCTCACTGCGTTTTTCTTTCAG
Organism: Pseudomonadota bacterium; assembly: GCA_023435325.1. GTDB lineage: Bacteria > Pseudomonadota > Gammaproteobacteria > Burkholderiales > Burkholderiaceae_C > Comamonas. The sequence goes on from JAEYRT010000148.1 coordinate 3,079, forward strand.
ATCAGCCTGCGCCAGCAGGCCATCGCCACTCCATCAAGGTGCTTATTGTGGCAAAAACCGATAAATCATGACTTTTTCTAGGCTCCGATAACCTTGGACTTGCGCCCCTTCTTCTGAAGACCGCGCAGCGCCTGCGACAGCCTACTGTGCATCCTGATCTGCATCAAGTGCCGCAAGCGCCTCATTCCAGCGCCAGCACCACCGCTGCATCCGGAATGCACACCTTCACCTTGCTTGCCACACGCAACCTGCTGTGGGCTGGCGCAAAACCCACCCACTGCACGCCTTCGGCCAGCTGCACGGCCACCTCGTCGCCCAGGGCGCCCCGCGTCACGCGGGTGACGGTGGCCTCCCAGCTGTTGCGCTCTGCGTCACCGTCCGGCCCGCCTGCTGTCGCATTGACCGTGTCGAGGGGCATGACCTGCACTGCGGTGGCCTTGCACATGGCAATGACCGGCAGGCCGGGCTGCAGCCCCAGCAACTGTGCGCTTTCCGCCGTGATGCGTGCCGTGATGTGCAGCTTGCTGTACTGGCTGCGCACCTGCACCAGCGCCAAAGGGCCCGCAATCTCCACCTGCAGCACCACGCACGGCCATTGATTGCGCATACTGGTCTGCAGGCCCAGGCGCTGCACCGGCGCTCCGGTCTGCAGTTGCTGCACGACGGCCGTGCGTGCCTGCGCCATGGC
>JAEYRT010000191.1 GCA_023435325.1 Pseudomonadota bacterium
ATGGGCTTGAGCGGGCCGTCTACGGAGGAGGGAGATGTGGCACAGCCAGCGAGCCACACTACGCTGAGGGCAACAAAAAAGTGGCGCAAGTTCATCAGAATGCGTTTTTCCATTCGCGCAACGTGGCAAGCACGCTGGCGGGGTTGTGAGGATCGGTCTCGGGGCGGAAGGTCTGGGCGCTGCGCACCACTGCTTCTGTTTCGCAGCGCAGAAATGGGTTGATCGCCAGCTCCAGCTCCAGGCTGGAAGGCAGCGTCGGGCGCTGCTGCTGGCGCAGCGCTTCGCACCGCAAGCGGTATTCGAGCAGCTCCGGGTTGCTTGGTTCCACAGCCTGCGCAAATTTCAAGTTGCTCAGGGTGTATTCATGGGCGCAGGCAACCCGCGTATGACCCGGCAAGCCGGCCAGACTCTGCAATGATGCATGCATTTGCTGCGGTGTGCCTTCGAACAGGCGGCCGCAGCCACCTGAAAACAGGGTGTCACCGCAAAACAGAATGGGGGCCTGGCCGGCAGGCTCGCAGTACCAGGCAATGTGACCGGCGGTATGGCCCGGCACTTCCAGCACGCGCCAGTCCAGGCCCAGCAGCTGAATCTGGGTGGAGGCATCTACCCGCACCACGGGTTCGGGCAGCTTTTCAAAAGCAGGGCCGTACACCAGGGCGCCTGTGGTGGCGCGCAGTTCCTCCACACCACCGACATGATCTGCGTGGTGGTGGGTCACTAGAATGGCTTGGAGCTGCAGACCCATGGTCTGCAGCGCGGCTTGAACAGGGGCAGCATCACCGGGATCGACCACGAGGGCTTGCGTGCCGTTGTGCAGCAGCCAGATGTAATTGTCAGAAAACGCGGGCAACGGCAAAAGGTTCATGAACGAGGCGATTCAAAAAAACCATCCGTGGATGGCAAAAGCATTTGGCCGCTACCTGCTCGAATGGGAGCAGCAGCGGTGCGATGAGGCGGTGGCCGATATTTTCGGCTATCACAGCCTGCAACTGGGCCTGCCCATGCTGCATGCCTTGCGCCACAACCGAATGCCGCATCAGTGGGTGGCGGCATCGCAGGCAGATTTAAACCCTGATCACAGCGATTGCCAAGACCTAAGCCGTGTCAAGCTGTATTGCGCCCCCGAAGCCCTGCCTTTTGCGGAATCCAGTCTGGACCTGCTGGTCATGCCCCATACCCTGGAGCTGTGCCAAGACCCGCATGCTGCTTTGCGCGAGGCTGTGCGCGTGCTGGTGCCCGAAGGGCGGTTGCTGCTGTTCGGGCTCAACCCCTACAGCCTGTGGGGACTTCAGCATGGGCTGGAGCGTGTCAAGGCGCCTGGCCTCAATGCTTGGCAAGGGCTGCCGTACTGGCGCGTGCGGGACTGGCTGCAGGTGCTGGCCATGGATGTGGTGGCGGCAGACTTTGGCTGCCACGTTCCTGCCGTGGAAACCCAGACCTGGCTGGAGCACTGGCGCTGGATGGACAAGCTGGGCAACAAGGCGTGGCCCGTGCTGGGCGGGGCATACTGCGTACTGGCTGTGAAAAAGGTGCATGGCATGCGGCTGCTGGAGCCTGCATGGCGCAAACGCAAAACCGCAAGCCAAGCGGCAACCGCAGCGGCTTGCCAGCAGGCACCACAAAGGAAAGAAATTTGAACCAGGTCGTGATTTATACGGACGGGGCATGCAAAGGCAACCCCGGCCCAGGAGGGTGGGGCGTGCTGCTGCAGGCAGGCGTGCACCGCAAGGAATTGTTTGGAGGGGAGCTTGTCACCACCAACAACCGCATGGAGTTGACTGCGGTCATCGAAGCATTGCGGGCGCTCAAGCGCCCCTGCGATGTATTGCTGTATCTGGACAGCGAATACGTCCGCAAGGGCATTACCGAGTGGATACATGGCTGGAAAGCCAAGAACTGGAGGACTGCAGCCAAGCAGCCCGTGAAAAATGCCGAACTGTGGCAGGAGTTGGACCACTTGGTGAGCACCGCTGGTCATCGCATCGAATGGCGCTGGGTCAAAGGACACGCAGGCGATCCAGGCAATGAAAAAGCCGATGAACTGGCCAACAAGGGGGTGGAGCTCGTGCTGGGGCGAGTCTAAAAATATAGCTGTTAGCGCTTGCCTGTATGAGATTTCAAATACATAAATATCTGAAATGCTTTCTGGGTAAGCGCTGAAAGCTATGGTTTTTTAGTTGCCGGGTGCGGCAGGTGCTGCCAGCAAGCGGTTGCGTCGCTCGATCAAAGCCTGGTAGCGCGCCTTGGCGCCTGCATCGACCGGGTTGGCCATATAGGCCTTCAGCGCTTCAGTCGCCAATGTGCCGATGCGCTCGGCCAGCATGGGGCGCAGAATGTTGCGCAGCTCCTGATACTGCTCCTCCAGCTCTCCCTCGGGGTGGCCATGCGGGCCACGCATCAGCTGCAAGGCGAACGCACCATGCTCGCTTTCGCGCACACGTTCTTGCAATACGGCCCAGGTCTGGGGGCCAAACTCCTGAAACTGGCTTTCGATCCACGCAAACAGAGGGCCATGCGGCACAGGCAGATGCACCAGGGCATCCAGGTCATCATTGTCCAGCCGCTCCATGAATGCCATGTGCGAAAGCAAAATGCGTGTGGCCTGGTCCGGCCCGGTTGAAGGCGCAACACGCGGTCCGCCCGGCAAAGGAGGACGCTGCTCTCGCCCACGTCCATAGGCATTGCCACGCCTCCATTCGCCGCGCGTACTGTTGCCACTGCGCCAGCGTTCCCCGTACGGCGCACTGTGATTGCTGGGAGCGAATTCGCTGACCCAATCCGGCGGCGCTGGTGAGGCGGAAGGGAGGCTGTCATGGCTGGAGGCGGGCTTGCCGCCGCCACCGCGCTGGAAACGTTTTTCCTGGGCTTCCGCCTGGGCCCACAGTTCGGCCAGTTCACGGGCGTCGATCTGGATTTTCTGTGCCAGCTCGCCCAGCACCAGGCGTTTGAATGCACCATCGGGCAGCAGATTCCATAAAGGCCGGGCCTGACTGGAGAGTTTGGCGCGGCCTTGGGCTTGCCCCAGGTCACAGTCTGCGCTGGCCGCTTCGATCAGGAATTGATTCAGTGGCAGGGCGTTGGAGACCTGGCGTGCGAAGGCATCGCTGCCATGTTCGCGGATGAAGCTGTCTGGGTCATGCTCTGCCGGCAGGAACAGGAATTTGATGCTGCGCGTGTCCGTGGCATAGGGCAGGGCGGCTTCGAGCGCCTTGTGCGCTGCCCGGCGACCTGCACCATCGCCGTCAAAACTGAAAACCACCGAGTCGGTAAAGCGAAACAGCTTGTGCACGTGATCGGTGGTGCAAGCCGTGCCCAGGGTGGCCACGGCATTGGGAAAACCCAGCTGCGCCAGGGCCACCACGTCCATATAACCTTCGGCGACCAAGGCGTAGCCCATACTGCGCAGCGCATCGCGCGCTTCAAACAGACCGTAGAGTTCGCGTCCTTTGTGAAACAGCGGGGTTTCCGGTGAATTCAGGTATTTGGGTTTTTCGTCCCCCAGCACACGCCCACCAAAACCGATGCACATGCCTTTGACATCGCGGATCGGGAACATGATGCGGTCGCGAAAGCGGTCATATCGCTTGTCATCGTCTTCGCCCACAATGACCAGACCGCTTTCCTGCAGTTGCGGATCGTCATATTCGGGAAACACACTGGCGAGATTGCGCCAGCCCGCAGGCGCATAACCCAGGCCGTATTTGCTGGAGATGGCACCGGAGACACCCCGGTCCTTCAGATACTGCACGGCATGCGCTGCTGCCTTGAGGTTGGCACGATAAGCGGCACCGGCGCGCTCCAGCACATCATTGAGCGTGGCCTGCTTGACCTTGGCAGCCGCCTGGCGCTCGCGCTCTTGCGGACTGATGTCTTCCTGCGGCACGACCATGCCGACCTGGCCAGCCAGATCGTTCACCGCCTCCACGAAGCCCATGCCGGCATGCTCCATCAGGAAACTGATGGCATTGCCGTTCTTGCCGCAGCCAAAGCAGTGATAGAACTGCTTCGAGGGACTGACGCTGAAGGAGGGGGACTTTTCGCCATGGAAAGGGCACAGGCCCATGAAGTTGGCGCCGCCTTTTTTGAGCGGCACATAGCGACCCACCACATCGACGACATCGACGCGGGCAAGC
>JAEYRT010000285.1 GCA_023435325.1 Pseudomonadota bacterium
GGCACGCGCTGCGCCAGCACGATGGTGTTGCCTTCGCGGGTCGGCTTGAATGCCCAGACATGGCCTTCGCCAAACGCTTCGGTGATCTTGTCGAGACTGCGCTGGTAGCTCGACGCCCGGCCGAACAGATTGACCGTCATGCAGCCTTCGGGCGTGAGCATGTTGCGGCAGTCGGCATAAAACTCCGCGCTGTCGAGCACGGGCGCTGCCGCATTGTGGTCGTACAAATCCACCTGCAGCGCATCGACCGCGCCCTGCCAGCGCGGCTTGAGGATTTCCATGGATGCATCGCCGAGCACCACTTCCAGCATCTCGTTGTCCGGTGGCAGCTTGAACCAGCTGCGGCAGATGTTGACCACCAGCGGATTGATCTCGATCGCCGTGGTGTGCATCTTGAGCATCTTGTAATGGAACTTGGTCAGCGCCGCAGCCCCCAGCCCCAGTTGCACGGCCTTGCGCTCGGACACGGTGTCAGGATCGACAAACAGCAGCCAGGCCATCATGCGCTGGACGTATTCCAGATCGATCTCAAACGGTTTCTTGAGGTTCATCGAGCCCTGCACCCAGGGCGTGCCCAGGTGCAGATAACGTGCAACGCCATCGTCCGAGACGCTGACCTGGGGCATTTCCTCTGGTGCAGATGCACCGGATTTTTTCTTGCGTGTTGCCACGTTCAATCTTCTTTCTCCAAAAGGCCCACGGCCTGCATCACCGCACGCCAGGCAGCCAGCTTGCGCTCGAAACTCCATGAAGCATTGGCTGGGCTGGTCGACGGCAGTTTGTAGACCGCCAAACCCAGCCCTTGCAGCTTGCCGGCGTGCTTGTAGCTTTCCCCACCGTTGTGCGCCACGGCCTGCAACTGCGGGCAGCGTGCTTTCAACGTGGCGAAGTCATTGACCTGGGGCAGGCGGATGGCACTGTCCAGACTGCCTTCGCGCAGGCAGCTGTCATACACATCCCACAGTCCCAGGCCGCGTGCCAGCAGCCATTGGCAGCGTGCTGCGTAATCACTGCGTTCGGGTTGCGGGTGTTCCGGCCACAAGGCTGCCAAGATGGGCCAGAACTTGTTGTGCGGATGGGCATAGTATTGCCCTGCTTTCAACGAGGCCACGCCGGGAAAGCTGCCCAGAATCACCAACCGCGTGCGGACATCGGCCACAGGCGCCAGCCCCTGCAAACGTGCGGATGCATTGTTCATGGCTGGGCATTGTGCGGGCAAAGCCATGCCGCCTGTCGCAAGTAGAGTTTTCAAAGCTGGTGGCAGCCCGCCATGCCCCCTGGGTGCGTCAAGCCATGGCTGGCAGACCGCGCAATGCGGCGCGCGCATTGGCGCTGGTGGCCTGCGCCAGCTGCTGCACGCTGATGCCGCGCAGCGTTGCCACTTCCTGGGCAATGCGCGGCAACTCAGCCGGGCTGTTGCGGCCCTGCGGTTTGCCTGCGGCGCGCTCCTGCGCCGTGGTGTAGAGCCAATGGGGTTGGATATCGGGGGCATCGGTTTCCATCACCAGGCTTTCCAGCGGCAGCGTAGCTGCCATCTCTCGCAGTTTCAACGCGCGGTCATAGGTCACCGCACCGCCAAAACCGAGCTTGAACCCCAGATCCACAAAGGTTTTGGCCTGCTGCACGCTGCCATTGAAGGCATGGGCAATGCCGCCCACCACGGGCTTGGCGCGCAGCGTCTTGAGCAGGCGATCGCTGCTTTTGCGCACATGCAGGATCACTGGCAGCTCCAGTTCACGCGCGATCTGGATCTGTTGCTCGTAAAACCAGATTTGCCTGTCTGCATCCAGCCCCGGAACAAAGAAGTCGAGACCGATTTCCCCCACGGCCACCAGATGCGGATCGTCTTGCACTTCCTGCAGCAGCTCCCGCAACGCAGTGATGTCGGCTGGCTGCGCATGGGGCGTGAAGAGCGGGTGGATGCCCAGCGCATAACTGTCGCCATGGCGGTGCGCCAGCGCGATCACCTCGCGCCAGTGCCTGCGCTCCACAGCGGGAATGACAATATGGGCCACCCCCGCCGCCCTGGCTGCTGCACGCACGGCGTCGCGGTCCGCGTCGAACTCTGAAGCATCCAGATGGCAATGGGTGTCTATCCAGCTCGTCATAAGCAGTTTCCATAGCTGCCCACGCTTGTCAGACAAGGATTTCAGATAGAAAACTATCTGAAACCTTTATTACAACGACGTGAGCAGCTCCCCTTTTTACTCCGATAAATGCCCGCGCACAATGCGCACCACGCGGTCGCACTTGGCCGCCAGGCTTTCGTCGTGCGTGACCATCACAAAGGCCGTGCCGTGGTTGCGCGCCAGCTCCAGCATGAGGGCAAACACGCCATCGGCCGTGGAGCGGTCCAGATTCCCTGTAGGCTCATCCGCCAGCACGCAGGCCGGCTGCGCGACCAGCGCGCGCGCAATCGCCACGCGCTGGCGTTCACCACCCGAGAGTTCGGCCGGGCGGTGCGCCATGCGCTCCTTCAGGCCCACGGCTTCCAGCATGCGCGCAGCCTGCGTCAAGGCTTGTTCCTTGCTGTCACGGCGGATGCGCAGCGGCATGGCCACATTGTCTTGCGCACTGAATTCCGGCAGCAAATGGTGGAACTGGTAGATGAAGCCCAGGTGGCGGTTGCGCAGCTCCCCCTGCTTCTGCGGGCTGAGCGTGTGCATGGGCTGGCCCATCAAATGCACACTGCCCTGCGTGGGTGCATCCAGCCCTCCCAGCAAATGCAGCAAGGTGCTTTTGCCCGAACCCGAGGCGCCGACAATGGCCAGCGTCTCGCCCGCATGGACCTGCAAATCCACGCCATGCAGCACCTGCACATTCAGATGCCCATCTTCAAAGCGCTTGGACAGGCCACGCGCATCCAGTACGACTTGCTTATTCATAACGCAGCGCCTCCGCAGGATTCACGCGGCTGGCGCGCCAGCTGGGGTAAATGGTGGCGACAAAGGCCAGAATCAGGGAGATCACGGCAATCGGCACGATGTCGCTGCTTTGCGGTTCGCTGGGCATTTTGCTGATCAGGTAAATGTCCTTGGGCAGGAAGGTGGCGCCCAGCGCCTGTTCGATCGCGGGCACGATGACATCGATATTGAGCGCAATACCCAGGCCCAGCACCAGACCGGCCAAAGTGCCAATCACGCCGACCATGGCGCCCTGCACCATGAAAATGCCCATGATGGACGCGGGCGAAGCGCCCAGCGTGCGCAAAATCGCGATGTCGGCGCGTTTGTCCGTCACTGTCATCACCAGGGTGGACACCAGATTGAACGCAGCCACCGCCACGATCAGCGTGAGGATGATGAACATCATGCGCTTTTCCAGCTGCACGGCGGCAAACCACGTCTTGTTCTGCTGCGTCCAATCCCGCAGATAGAGGAACTCGGTCAGCATGCCAGCCAGCTCCTGTGTGATTCTGGGTGCCTGGTGCAAGTCCTTGAGCTTCAGTCGAATGCCGGTCGGCCCTTCCAGGCGGAAGATGCGCTGCGCATCCTCGTGGTGCAGCATGACCATGGCCGAGTCGTACTCATAGTGGCCAGAGTCAAACGTGCCAGCCACGGTCATCTGCTTCAGGCGCGGCACCACGCCCGCAGGCGTGACCTGGCCGCTGGGCGCAATCAGCGTGACCACATCGCCCACGCCGACGCCCATTTGCCGCGCCAGCTCCTGACCGAGCACGATGTTGAAACTGCCGGGCTGCAGCTGCTGGAGCACCTCGGCATTGGTGGCGGCCAGATCGGTCACTTCACCTTCGCGTGCAGGGTCGATCCCGCGCACGATGGCGCCCTTCATGTCCTCTCCGCGCGCCACCAGTCCTTGCGCCGCCACGAAAGGCGCCGCACCTATGACGTCGGGGTGCTGGCGCACCTGATGCATGGTGGTGTCCGCATCCAGCAAGGCCTGCCCATTGGGCGCAAAGATTTCGATATGGGAGACCACGCTGAGCATGCGGTCGCGCACTTCCTTCTGGAAGCCGTTCATGACGCTCAGCACAATGATCAGCGCAGCCACGCCCAGCGCAATGCCGAGCATGGACACACCGGAGATGAAGGAAATGAAGCCATTGCGCCGCGTGGCGCGGCCAGCGCGCGTGTAACGCCAGCCCAGAGCGAGTTCGTAGGGAATTTGCATACGTGGGCGCCATTGTGGCATTGGCGCCGGGACAGTCTTGTCATACAGCGCCGACGTCCGCCTGACGGTTTAGGGACAATAGGCAGCTATGTCGCCTTCTGCACTGCCTGTTTTGCCCCTGCCTTTTGCCCTGCCCCGTGCCAGTGGCCGTCATCGGCACCTGATCGTGCCTTATGCTGCCATGGCCAGCGACAGCTGCCAGCACATCCTCCAGGACTTGCCCCTGCCCCAGCTGGAGCAGCTGCTGCGCCAGCTGGACCCCGGCCACGCTGATCTTGGCGAAGCCGATCAGCCCGTGCCTCCGCATGAGCGCGTGGTCGCCCGGGCCTGGGGGCTGCAGCCCGAGGCGCCCGCCTGGGCCGCATGCAGCGAAGACACCGCCTTCGAACAACCCAGTGCCTGGATGACGCTGTGCCACTGGACGGCAGGTGCTGACCAGGTGCGTCTGGACGACCCCGCCACACTGCCCCTGAGTGCAGCAGATGCCCAGGCGCTGCACCACATCCTGCAACCCTGGTTTGCCGAGGACGGCATGCAGCTGCACATCGTGGAGCCGGGCCGCTGGCGCATCACCGGAGCGCCCCTGCAAGGCCTGTGCACCGCCTCACTGGACCGGGTGTTGCTGCGCGATGTCAGCCACTGGATGCCGCAAGGCCCGCATGCAAGCAGCCTGCAGCGCCTGCACAGCGAAGTGCAGATGCTGTTGTACAACCACCCCTTCAACGCCCAGCGCGCCGAACGTGGTCAGCTGCCCATCAATGCGTTCTGGCTGCACGGCGCTGGACATTTGCAGGCCGAGGCTGTGCAGGCCAGCCGCACGCTGCAACAGGTCACGCCGCTACAGGTGGTGGACAGCCTGCGCCAAGCCGCGCTGCGCCAGGATTGGCCCGCCTGGAAGCAGGCCTGGCTGGATGCAGACGCCGGCCCCATCGCCCAGCTGCTGGCCCATGTACAGCTGGGCGGCACGGCCACGCTGACCCTGTGCGGCGAACAGCATGCGCGCAGCTTCACGTCCACCCGGCGCAACTGGCTGGGCAAAATCAAGAACCATTTTTCTCCCCAGCGCTTTGCTGGTATGCACCAAGCGCTATGAAGATCATTGAAAGAACCATTCCCGAGAGCACCGTACAGACCCTGGTGCAATCCGGCATCAACCCCTTGCTGGCGCGTCTGTATGTGGCGCGCGGCGTGCAATCGTGCGAAGAGCTGGACACGGCGCTGGGCAAGTTGCTGCCGCCTTCCGGACTCAAAGGCATTCAGCACGCCGCGCGCATCCTGGCTGACGCCATTGCTGCACAGCAACGCATCTGCATCGTGGCCGACTATGACTGCGACGGTGCCACGGCCTGTGCCGTGGGCATACGCGGCCTGCGCATGCTGGGCGCCCGGCATGTGACGTACGAAGTACCCGACCGCATCAACGATGGCTACGGCCTGTCGGCCCCCATTGCGCGCCGTGTACACGCGGCGGGCCACGAAGTGCTGGTGACGGTGGACAACGGCATCGGCAGTGTTGAAGGTGTGGCCGAGGCCATGCGCCTGGGCCTGACCGTGGTTGTCACCGACCACCACCTGCCCGGAGAGGTGCTGCCCACACCGCATGCCATGGTCAACCCCAACCAGCCCGGCTGCAGCTTCGAGAGCAAGGCCATGGCCGGGTGCGGCGTGATGTTTTACGTGCTGCTGATGCTGCGCGCCGAGTTGCGCACACGCGGCGTGTTCGATGCCGGCAACCAGCCCAAGCTCGACACCCTGCTGCCCCTTGTGGCTCTGGGCACCGTGGCCGATGTGGTCAAGCTCGACGCCAACAACCGCCGCCTCGTCGCCCAGGGCCTGCAGCGCATCCGCAAGGGCCACATGCCAGCTGGCATCCGCGGCCTGTACGAAGCCGCAGGCAAGGAGTACCGCCAAGCCACAACCACCGATTTCGGCTTTGCCCTGGGCCCGCGCATCAACGCGGCAGGGCGTCTGGCCGACATGACGATTGGCATTGAATGCCTGCTGACGGATGACTATTCCAAGGCGCTGGCGCTGGCCCAGACACTCACCCGCATCAACCGCGAACGCCAGGAAATGGAAAGCGGCATGCGCATGCAAGCCTTTGCACTGGCCGACGAACTGTTCGAGGACGGCGTAACACCACCAGCCGCCATCAGCGTGTTCGACCCCGAGTTCCACGAAGGTGTGGTCGGCATTGTGGCTTCACGTGTCAAGGACCGGCTGCACCGCCCCACCTTTGTGTTTGCGGCCAGCCAGGCCGAGGGCAAGAGCCATGAACTCAAGGGCTCGGGCCGCTCCATCCCCGGTTTTCACCTGCGTGATGCCCTGGATCTGGTTGCCAAGCGCTGTCCCGGTGTGTTGCTGCGCTTTGGCGGCCACGCCATGGCAGCGGGGTGCACGATTGCCGAAGACAGATTCCATGAGTTTGAACGCGCCTTTGCACAAGTGGCCCAGGAATGGCTGGACGCCAAAACCCTGACGCGCTGCGTGGAAACCGACGGCCCGCTGGACCCGGCTTTTCGCAGTGCAGAAATCGTGGAACGCCTGAACCTCGAAGTGTGGGGCCAGGGTTTCGCCCACCCGACCTTCAGCGAAGATGTGGAAATCCTGTCACAGCGTCTGGTGGCTGAAAAGCATCTGAAGCTGCAGGTGCGCCACCGCGGAGAGGTGGTGGACGGCATCTGGTTTGGCCGAACCGAGCCATTGCCCGAATGGGTGCATATGGCCTTTCGCCTGGACATCAACGAATTCCGCGGCGAGCGCAAGGTGCAGTTTCTGGTGGAAGGCGCTGAAGGCTAAAAAGTGAGCTGCCAGCGCTTTACCCTCAAGCACTTGCAATATATTTATCTTGCAAGCTGTCTATTAGAAAGCGTTGACAGCTATCAAAAAAGGTCTGCAAGCAGACCTTTTTAAAAGGGTGTTTGGGCTACCAATATACCGATTCGACAGCCTACGGCTTAAAAGCTTTCCCAATCATCTTCAGCCACCGTTGCTTTGGCAGGCTTGGCCGCAGCAGCTGGGGCTTGCAGCTTTTCAACCTTCGCGCTGGGCACATGCTGCGCGGCTGCCGGTGCCAATGCAGACTTAGCCTGAGACGGCTGCGGCGCATGCGGAGTTGCGGGTTTTTTCATGCCTGCGCTTGCAGCCGCACTCACACGTTTTGCTGATGCTGCATAAGCAGTGCTTGCGCCGTTGTGATCCACCTTAAAGTTCGCCACTACTTGCGCCAAACGCTGCGCTTGGTCACTCATCGCCACTGCTGCAGCGCTGGAC
>JAEYRT010000039.1 GCA_023435325.1 Pseudomonadota bacterium
CGCGAAACGCGGGGGTTCATCTCGATGACGATCATGCGACCGTCTTTGGGGTTCACCGAGAACTGCACGTTGGAGCCACCCGTGTCCACACCAATTTCGCGCAGAACTGCCAGCGATGCGTTACGCATGATCTGGTACTCCTTGGCGGTCAGTGTCTGGGCAGGGGCCACGGTGATGGAGTCACCGGTGTGCACGCCCATGGGGTCCAGGTTTTCGATCGAGCAGACGATCATGCAGTTGTCGGCGGTGTCGCGCACCACTTCCATCTCGTACTCTTTCCAGCCCAGCAGCGACTCTTCGATCAAGAGCTCATTGGTGGGAGAGGCTTCCAGACCACGTTTGCAGATGGTTTCAAACTCTTCGGCGTTATAGGCAATACCGCCGCCGGTACCGCCCAGCGTGAAGCTGGGGCGGATCACGGTGGGGAAGCCCACGTGCTTTTGCACTTCCCAGGCCTCGTCCATGGAGTGTGCAATGCCCGAGCGTGCAGAACCCAGACCGATCTTGGTCATGGCGTCCTTGAACTTCAGGCGGTCTTCGGCCTTGTCAATCGCCTCAGGCTTGGCACCGATCAGCTCGACCTTGTACTTGTCCAGCACACCGTGCTTCCACAGATCCAGCGCACAGTTCAGTGCGGTCTGACCGCCCATGGTGGGCAGGATCGCGTCAGGACGCTCCTTGGCGATGATCTTCTCAACCGTCTGCCAAGTGATGGGCTCGATGTAGGTGACGTCCGCGGTCGCAGGGTCGGTCATGATCGTCGCAGGGTTGCTGTTGATCAGGATGACCTTGTAACCCTCTTCGCGCAGTGCCTTGCAGGCCTGCACGCCGGAGTAGTCGAATTCACAGGCCTGGCCAATCACGATGGGGCCGGCGCCAATGATCAGAATGCTTTGAATGTCGGTGCGCTTAGGCATTTTTGTGGCTCTCCATCAGCGCGGTAAAGCGGTCAAACAAATAGGCGATATCGTGGGGACCGGGCGAAGCCTCGGGGTGGCCCTGGAAGCAGAAGGCGGGCACATCGGTGCGCTCCAGACCTTGCAGCGTGCCGTCAAACAGGCTGACGTGTGTAGCGCGCACATTGGCAGGCAGGGTGTCCATTTCCACCGCAAAGCCGTGGTTCTGGCTGGTGATGCTCACACGACCCGTTGCCAGTTCCTTCACAGGGTGGTTGGCGCCATGGTGGCTGTTTTGCATCTTGAAGGTCTTGGCGCCTGAGGCCAAAGCCATGATCTGGTGACCCAGGCAAATACCAAACAAGGGTTTCTTGGCAGCCATGATTTCCTGTGCCGCAGCAATGGCGTAATCGCAAGGTGCTGGGTCGCCAGGGCCATTGGACAGAAACACACCATCGGGATTCATGGCCAGCACATCCTTGGCAGGCGTCTGGGCAGGCACAACAGTGAGCTTGCAGCCACGCTCGGCCAGCATGCGCAGGATGTTGAGCTTGACACCATAGTCATAGGCCACGACGTGGAACTTGGGGTTCTCAAGCTTGCCGTAGCCTTCCCCCAGCTTCCACTCGGTCTGGTTCCACTCGTAAGCGGCGGCGGTGGTGACTTCCTTGGCCAAGTCCAGGCCCTTCATCGCAGGCGCAGCCTTGGCAGCGGCCAGCGCTTCGTCGATCTTGGCTTGGGTCACAGCTTCACCTGCAGCCAAGCCCACGATGGCGCCATTTTGTGCGCCCTTGTCACGCAACAGGCGGGTGAGCTTGCGGGTGTCCACATTGGCAATGGCCACGGTGTTATTGCGCACCAGATAGTCCGAGAGCGTTTCGCTCTTGCGGAAATTGCTGGCGAGCAAAGGCAGGTTCTTGATGATCAGGCCTGCGGCATAGACTTTGTCGGCTTCGATGTCCTCGACATTGACACCATAGTTGCCAATGTGGGGATAGGTGAGCGTGACGATCTGTTGGCAGTAGCTAGGATCGGTGAGGATTTCCTGATAGCCAGTGATAGCGGTATTGAACACCACTTCACCCACGGTGGTGCCTTGCGCACCAATGGAATTGCCAATAAAGACCGTGCCGTCTGCGAGCGCCAGAATGGCGGATGGGAAGGCTCCCTGAAGAGACAAAAGCACTGGATTCTCCGGTTTTAAGTACGGTTACGCCCAGCGCGTGCCACTCCCGGGCTAGCGGCGAGTGACAAGTTGCTTGTCGGTTGATATGACGAGGAAAGCGTCGCTAGGCGTATTGGAAATAATGCTGAAAAGCCTCTCATTATATCCACCTCTGCCGCCCGGGTCTGGGTAATCCCTTGCAAGCGACTACCTCTCCCGCTCAACCGCTTGCGCTTACCGCACTCGCATGCAAGCAAATGGCCGCCGCCGCTCCCACATTCAAAGACTCCTCCCCACCTGGCTGGGCAATACGCACATGCTGACTGGCAAGAGCTTCCACGGCTTCGCCCACACCCTGACCTTCATGCCCCATGGCCCAGGCACACGGCCAGGGCAATGCAGACTCATGAATCAAGTCTCCACGGTGGGAACTGGTCACCAGCAGGGGCACTTGCAATTGCTGCAGCACCGCAGGTTCCGCACCTTCAACCAGATGCAGTGCAAAGTGGGCACCCATACCCGCACGCAGGACTTTCTGGCTCCATAAAGCTGCTGTGCCTTTCGTGGCAATGATCTGCTTGAAGCCAAAGGCAGAAGCCGAGCGCAGGATGGAGCCCACGTTGCCCGCATCTTGCACGCGATCCAGCACCACCGTAGCCATTCCCGCCTGCACTTGCACATCGGCTGACCAAGGCATGACATAGCCCATGCGGGCAGGCGATTCCAGACCACTGATGTCCGCAAACAAGGCGTCATCAAGAACTACAACTTTACTAGCTGCCTGCACCCACTCTGTGGGCGCCAGCGGCCAAAATGACTTAGAAAAAACTGCAATCTTGGGCTGCCATCCACGGGTCAGTGCGGCACGACACAGGTGATCGCCCTCCAGCCACACATGGCCCAGTTTGCGATAGATGCCACTTTCGCGCGAGAGGCGGCGCAACTCTTTGACCAACGCGTTATCGCGTGAACTGATTTCTGTGATGTTCATGCCGTAGCCGAGGCAGCCTGCTGGGCTGCAAATCTATGAATAACATGGATCACCGGGGCAAAACTGCGGCGGTGCTCAGGCGTTGCACCCAGTGAGTTGAGGGCTTGCAGATGCGCAGCCGTACCGTAGCCCTTATGGGCAGCAAAGCCATATTCAGGATAGGCACGATCAAAGGCTTGACACCAGCGGTCGCGGTGCACCTTGGCCAAAATCGAGGCCGCAGAGATGGCTTGCACCTTGGCATCCCCCTTCACGATCGCCTCCGCTTGCACATCCAGCACGGGCAAACGATTGCCATCCACCTGCACCAACGCAGGCTTGAGACGCAGGCCGTTGACCGCACGCTGCATGGCCAGCATCGTGGCTTGCAAAATATTCAGCCGGTCAATTTCTTCGACCGATGCCTCTGCAATGCAAAAACACAGTGCCTTGGCGCGGATCTCATCAAACAGCTTTTCACGACGCAACGCAGTGAGCTTCTTCGAATCCGCCAGACCAGCAATAGGGTTGAGGTCATCCAAGATGACCGCGGCAGCCACCACCGGCCCCGCCAAAGGTCCACGCCCGGCCTCATCCACGCCAGCGACCAGACCTGGCGCATGCCACTGCAGGCAACCTTGCTCAGGCAGCAATAACTTTTTGGATGGCATGGGCTGACAAACTGGTGGTGTCTTTGCACAAATCTTGGTGCAAGGCGGTAAATCTTTGCTGGGTCGCAAATACCTGGGCACGAGCACTCTCGCCATCGTCCAGCCATTGCGCCACAGCCTGTGCCAGAGCCTCGGGGGAGGCCTGCTCCTGCAGCAACTCAGGCACGACAAAATCGGAACACAAAATATTGGGTAATCCCACCCAGGGTTGCAACTGCTTGCGCCGCATGAGCTTGTAGCTCCAAGGATGCATGTTGTAGGAGATCACCATGGGGCGCTTGAACAGAGCAGCTTCCAGAGTGGCTGTGCCGCTGGCAATCAAGGTGCAGTCACAGGCCGCCAGCACATCATGCGATTGACCACGCACAATCTTGAGCCAGCCAGCCACCCCAAGTTCTTGCGATAAAGCGGTCAGCCGATCATGCAAGGCAGGCACAGCAGGCAAAACCACTTGCAACTGCGGCATCATTTGCCTGAGCAAAGCTGCCGCTTGCATAAAGGGCCTGGCAATGTATTGCACTTCGGCACGGCGACTACCCGGAAGCAAGGCCAGCACTTTGGCATCTTGCGCCAATCCCAAGCGTGTGCGGGCTGCAGCGCGATCAGGCTCCATCGGTATCACCTGCGCTAGCGGATGACCCACAAAGGTGGCTGGAATGTCATGCTGCGCCAGCAGTGCAGGCTCGAACGGAAACAGGCACAGCACATGATCGGCAGCGGCACGGATCTTGTGCACGCGCTCAGGACGCCAGGCCCAGATCGACGGACAAACAAAATGTACGGTCTTGATGCCCGCGGCACGCAAGTCTTGTTCAAGCCCCAAATTGAAGTCTGGCGCATCAATGCCGACAAACACATCGGGCTTGTCTTTCAATAGCTGGGCACGCAGTTGCTTGCGGATAGACAAGATATCCCACAGACGCATCAAGACTTCAAAGCTGTAGCCATGCACAGCCAAGCGCTCACTCGGCCACAAGGCATCAAAACCCCGCTGCTGCATCTGTGGCCCGCCAATGCCATAGCTCCGCACTTGAGGCCATGTGCGTTGCATACCATCCAAAAGCAAACCGGCGAGCAAGTCTCCTGACGTCTCGCCGGCCACCATGGCAACGCGGGGTTGCTGAATCTCTGAAGAAGACATGGCTTATCGAGCAATACCTCGTGTGGATGAAGCTAAAAACTCGCGCATCAAACCGATATCCTGCCTTGCCTCTGGCATGTGCTCCGCCAATGCAGCGATCTCTTGCTGCGCAAGCTCCAGTGTCAGACCTTGGCGATACAGCAGCCTGTGCATTTGCTTGACAGCTTTCAGCCTCTCCGGAGTGAAGCTACGGCGACGCAAGCCTTCGATATTGAAGCCTCGCACCGTCAAAGGGTTGCCTTCAATCATCATGAAAGGCGGGACATCCTGGGCGACACGGCTGGCAAAGCCAGCCATGGCATGCGCGCCAATCTTGACGAATTGGTGCACGCCAGTCAGACCACCCAGAATCACCCAATCGCCCAAATGCACATGGCCCGCCAGGGTGGCATTGTTCGCAAGAATGGTGTGGCTGCCCACTACGCAATCATGTGCAATGTGCACATAGGCCATGATCCAGTTGTCATCGCCTATTCGGGTCACACCAGCATCCTGGCTGGTGCCAGTGTTGAAGGTGCAAAACTCACGGATGGTGTTGCGGTCACCGATCACCAGCTGCGTTGGCTCACCCGCGTATTTCTTGTCTTGCGGCTGGGCACCTAGGGAGGCGAATTGGAAAATATGATTGTCCGCACCGATGGTGGTGTGACCTTCAATCACGCAATGTGGACCAATCCGGGTACCAGCGCCTACCGACACGTGCGCACCGATGATGCTGTAAGCACCCACAGTCACTGAAGGGTGCAAAACTGCACCCTCGTGAATGATGGCGGTGGGATGGATATGCTCGCTCATCAAGCCTGCTTCTCGGGACCTACGTAACGCATGGTGCACATGAGTTCTGCCTCACAAGCCACCTCATCGCCCACACGAGCCACACCCTTGAATTTCCAGATACCACCGCGTACGCGGTCGATAGAGGCTTCCAGGATTAACTGGTCACCAGGCTCCACGGGGCGCTTGAAGCGCGCAGAATCGATACCCACAAAGTAGTAGATATTGTTCTCATCAGGCACCTGCCCCATGGCATCAAACGCCAGGAGACCTGCAGCCTGCGCCAGAGCCTCCAGCATCAGCACGCCAGGCATCACCGGACGACCGGGGAAATGGCCCATGAAATAGGGCTCATTGAAAGTAACGTTCTTGATGGCGCGAATGCGCTTGTTGCTCTCAAGCTCAACCACACGGTCCACCAGCAAGAAGGGATAGCGGTGTGGCAGTTGCTTGAGAATTGCGTGAATATCCATTATGAATTTCCGTTATTGCTGTTTTGCGCCTGGAGCGCATTCTCCAGCTTTTTGATGCGCTCGCGGAGCACATGCAATTGCTTTAAGGATGCAGCGTTTTTCTCCCACTGCGCATTGGTCTGCAGCGGAAAGATACCAGTGTACAAGTCAGCCTGATGAATCGAACGCGTCACCATTGAAGTGGGCGAAATACTCGTGCCGTCCGCGATCGAGAGATGGCCCAGAATATTGGCCGCCCCCCCGATGGAGCAGTTGCGCCCAATCCGCGCACTCCCGGCGATGCCTGTATTGCCGGCAATCACCGAATGGGCACCGATGTGCACGTTGTGTGCGATCTGAACGAGATTATCAATCTTCACACCGTCTTCGATGACGGTGTCATCCAGTGCCCCCCTGTCGATACAGGTGTTAGCGCCAATCTCGACATCATCGCCCACACGTACGCGGCCCAGCTGCTCAATCTTGACCCATCGCCCGCCGTCATTGGCAAAGCCAAAACCATCGGCACCAATGACCACTCCTGGATGCAACAGGCAACGTGCCCCAATTTCACAAGCATCCGCAACCGTAATGCGAGAGGTAAGCACCGTGTCGGGGCCGATCCTGACTCCCGCGCCAATGACGCACTGCGCACCGATATAGGCAGACTCTGCAATCTGCGCTGTCGCATCCACAACGGCTGAAGGATGTATGCCCTGAAGTTTTGGTCCGCGCTCCCGGGCTTTCCACAACTGTGTCAGTCTTGCGAAATACACATAGGGATTGGCCGTGACGATGCTCGCACCACGCGCTGCAGCAGCTTCACGCATCGCAGGAGCCACAATGACACAGGCCGCCTTGGAGGCGGCCATTTGCGCTTCATACCTTGGGTTGCTCAAGAAGCTGATAGCTCCAGCATCTGCTGTCTCCAAGGGGGAAATGCGAGAAATTGGAATTTCTCGACTTCCCCCCAGCAATTCACCACCCAAGGCATCAACGATTTGTCCCAGTTGAACAATCACATTGATGTCCTAAAGCATTATTTGGCAGTATTGTTCAAGGCACGCAGCACTTTGTCCGTGATGTCATGCTTGGGATTCACATACACCGCTTCCTGCAAGATCACATCGTAATTCTCGGACTCAGCCACTTGCTGCACGACGCGATTGGCCTGCTCCAGCACACGGGCCAGCTCTTCATTCTTGCGTGCATTCAAGTCTTCCTGAAATTCGCGGTTCTTGCGCTGGAAGTCCCGATCCTGCTCCACCAGTTCACGCTGCTTGGCAATACGCTGGCTCTCCGACAACGTAGGTGCATCGCGCTCAAAGGCCTCTGATGCAGATTTCAGTGCCTTGCCTGCAGCAACCAAGTCACGCTCTCGTTTAGAGAATTCCTGCTCCAGCTTGCTTTGTGCAGCCTTGGCTGAGCTTGCTTCACGAAAGATACGGTCGGTGTTGACAAAACCCGCTTTGAATTCTTGCGCATAGGCTGACACAGCCATGGAACCCACCAAGGCAGATACTGCCAGTGTGCGATAAATATTTTTCATTAGAAAGATGTCCCGATCTGAAATTGAAGCTTTTGCAGCTCATCACCTTCTTGTTTACGGATGGGATTTGCCCACGCAAGGCGCAACGGACCCAGCGGAGAAATCCAGCTCAAACCAATACCCGCTGATGCTCTCAGTTCATTGGCTCGGAAAGGATCGTTCTCACCATACACATTACCCACGTCAACAAAGGTAAACCAGCGTAATGTCTTGTCATTGCCAGCCCCGGGGAATGGAGCGATGAACTCGAAGTTCACCACAGCTTTCTTTGTGCCCCCGAGGTAAGAATAGCTACCCGAAGCATATTGCTGTTCGACCCCGTTCACACCAATGTAGGTGTTGGCACGTGGCCCCAGGCTCCCTTGCTCGAACCCGCGCACGGAGCCAAGACCACCTGCATAAAAGTTCTTGAAAAGAGGATAGGGATTGCCACCCAGCCCCTTACCCCATCCCAGCTCTGCATTGAACGCAAAGGTCATGGATTTCGTAATGGGCAGGTACTGCTGAAATTGGTAGTTTGCCTTGACGTATTTCATATCGCCTGCAGCAGACCACTCTGCATTCAGACGTTGGTAACGCCCGGAGTTCGGTGCCAGTGCACTGTCACGCGAATCCCGTCCCCATCCCAGAGTCAGCGGAATGGCTGTATTGTTTTTGCCAGCATAGGGCTTGTATTGACTCGGCATGTAAACGCCTGTGTCAATAGAAGTCTGCTCAAAGCCCAATCCAAAATAAACAGTGTCTATTTCGCTAAAGGGAACGCCAAATCTTACCGAGGCACCTTTAGAAACAATTTTGTAAAGGTCTTCTGCATCCACATGTTCATCTCCCACGTAGATGTCGCCGGAATATGGACGTGAAGTGCGATAGTAAGCATCAAAAGTACGAGAAATACCGTCCTGAGTGAAGTACGGATCCGTCGTGCTCACTACGAAGGTACGGTTGTACTTGCTGGTATTGACATCCAGCCCCAAGTAGTTGCCCGAGCCAAAAGCATTTTCCTGCTTGATACCGAAACTCAAGGAAACTTTTTCGGCGCTGGAAAAGCCTGCACCCAATGTCACTGCACCTGTAGGCTTCTCTTTCACATTCACCACCAGGTCCACCTGATCTGGAGAGCCAGGAATCTCCTGGGTATCTACATTAACTTCCGTAAAGAAGCCCAGACGGTCTACGCGATCACGGGACAGCTTGATTTTGTCGCCGTCGTACCAGGAAGACTCAAACTGCCGGAACTCACGACGAATCACTTCGTCACGTGTCCGATCATTGCCCGACACCAAGATACGGCGGACATAGGCACGGCGTGAAGGCTCCGCACGAATGACGAACGCAACGCGATTGTTCTCACGGTCAATTTCCGGAACTGCTTCTACACGTGCGAAGGCAAAACCGAATTTACTGAAATGGTCTGAAAAAGCCTTGGTAGTTTCAGCCACTTGATCGGCGTTGTAAGGCTGACCAGGACGAATCTTCACCAGCGATTTGAATTCGTCTTCACGCTCCAGATAGTTGCCTTCCAGGTCAACCCCTGTCACCACGAATCTCTCGCCTTCGTGAATATTGACCACCAAGGAGATTTTTTGCTTATCTGGCGAAATGGCGACCTGCGTGGAATCGATACGGAAGTCCAGATAACCGCGCTGCAAATAGTAAGAGCGCAAAGTCTCCAAGTCCGCGTTGAGCTTGCTGCGTGAGTAGCGGTCAGACTTGGTGTACCAACTCAGCCACCCGCCGGTATCTTGGTCAAACTGTTTTTTGAGTGTCGATTCACTGAAGGCCTGATTGCCAACGATACGGATGTCGTTGATCTTGGCGGCCTCACCTTCGGTCACAGAGAACGTCAGATTGACGCGATTGCGCTCAATCGGAGTCACTGTCGTCACGACCTCTGCACCATACAAACTGCGATTGATGTACTGACGCTTGAGCTCTTGCTCCGCCCGATCAGCAAGCGCTTTATCAAAGGGCCGCCCCTCTGCCAAGCCCACGCCGCGCATGGCCTTTTGCAGAGCCTCTTTGTCGAACTCCTTGGTACCGACAAAGTCAACGTCTGCAATGGTCGGGCGCTCTTCCACCACAACAACCAGAACATTGCCGTTGGCTTCCAAGCGAACATCTTTGAACAGCCCCAAGGCAAATAGCGAGCGGATCGCTGCTGCACCCTTGTCATCGTTGTAGTCGTCGCCCACACGCAAAGGCATGGAGGCAAACACAGTCCCCGCCTCGACACGCTGCAGGCCTTCCACGCGAATGTCTTCAACTTTAAAAGGCTCTAGAGCCCACGCTGCCTGGGCTGCACTGAGCAATGCCGCGACGGCAGTGACCGTGCGAACGCCAAATCTATTTTTTGAGAGTTTCATTTGTGATGCAGGCGCCAACTTCAAAGTTCGGCAGTGAATTAGCCCCAGATGCGGCCGATATCGTTAAACAAAGCAATGGACATCATCACAAGCAAAAGGCCTATGCCAACCCGCTGAAGACGATCCATCCAAGCCTCGCTCACCGGGTGTCCTGTGACACCTTCCCAAAGATAATACATCAGGTGTCCGCCGTCCAATACAGGAAGCGGCAGCAGATTGAGAACGCCAAGGCTAACGCTGATAAGCGCCAAAAACAAGATGTACTGCACCACTCCTAAGCTGGCCGACTTCCCCGCGTAGTCGGCAATCGTCAGTGGTCCGCTCAAATTCTGCAAAGATGCCTGCCCAATCAGCATCTTTGCCATCATTTGAACGCTCAGGACGGAGATTTCCCAGGTTTTGGCAATGCCGGCTGCCAACCCATCGAGCACACCTTTTTGGATCAATACGGTTTCAGGAGCACCCCCTATATAGGCGCCAATACGACCAATAGCTCCTTCCGGTGCTACCACGATGTCAGGCTGCACCTGCAGACTTAAGGTCTGCGCCTCTCTTTGCACCCTCCATGTCTGAAGAGCAGGTGCAGCATTGCCACCGGCCTGGCGGATAATGAAACGCAATTGCGCACCATCTACCACTTCCTGGTTGTTGACCGCCAGGACAACGTCTCCTGGCTTTAAACCCGCCTTCTGTGCCGGCATGTTGGGCATCAGTTCACCAATCAGCGCAGACGTCCAGGGTATTTGGATACCTATGCGGGCCAGAGCAGACTGATCCAGTTCATTTCCACTCAATTCGGAAAGCTTTAAAAAACTGTGCCCCGTGGAAGCACCATTTCTACCCACCCACTGAATCGTCGCATTCTTGCCATTAAGTGCAGCCTGTGTCAGCTGCCAGCGCAAATCTTCAAAGGACTCCACGGTGACGGCTGGGCTGTCTTCGATTTGCACGGATTGCACATGCTCCCCCCCTTTGAGTCCGGCCTCCGCTGCCAAAGTGCCAGAAGCTGGAGCAGAAATAATGGCACGCGGCTGTTCTATCCCGATCCAGTTCACCAGGCTGTACAACACAACGGCCAGCAGCAAATTGGCAGCAGGCCCTGCTGCCACAATCGCAGCTCTTTTTTTGAGTGATTGGCGATTGAAGCTTCTGTGCAATTGATCCACTGGCACTTCGGCTTCACGCTCGTCAAGCATGCGCACATAGCCGCCCAATGGCAAAGCTGCAATCACGAACTCCGTTCCCGAGTGGCGGCTCTTCCATGTGAACAATGGCTTGCCAAAGCCGATCGAAAACCGCAGCACCTTGACCCCACATGCCACCGCAACACGGTAGTGTCCATATTCATGCACAGCGATGAGCACCGCCAGTGCAACGATAAAGGCAAACAGGGTCAGCATGAAGTTTTCATTTCAGTCAAGCAGCCCAGCAACTTAGGCCACAAATCGTTTCAGAACATCAGAAGCCACACTCCGCGCCTCGTCATTGAGCGCCAGCAGATCGCCAATATTTCGTGGGCGTTGCGGCTGCAGAGCTTCCAGTGTGGCCAGATTCACAGCGTGAATATGGTCAAAACGCAACCGCTCCGACAGAAAGGCCGCAACGGCAATCTCATTGGCCGCATTCAACACCGCAGTAGTGCCTTCAGGAGCTTGGAGCGCTTGCCAGGATAAGTGCAAACCTGGGAAGCGGCGTGCATCTGCCTCTTCAAAAGTAAGCCCTGCCAAACGGGTGAAATCCAACGGCTCCACACCGCTTTCGATACGCTCTGGCCACGCCAGCCCGCAGGCGATTGGCACTCGCATATCGGGCGTTCCCAGTTGCGCCAGGATCGAAGCATCCTTGAACTGCACCATGGAATGCACAATTTGCTGGGGGTGGATCACCACCTTGATTTTTTCAGGTGCGACATCGAACAGCCAGCGGGCCTCGATCACTTCCAGCGCCTTGTTCATCATGGTTGCGGAGTCCACCGAAATCTTGCGTCCCATCGAAAAATTGGGATGCTTGCAAGCCTGCGCCGGTGTGATTTCAAACAAGGTGGCAGGATCTCTCTGACGAAATGGTCCGCCAGAGGCCGTTAGCAGCAAACTATCGATGCGCGCGGCCCATGTGCTGCGGTCTTCCGGCAAACACTGAAAAATCGCACTGTGCTCACTGTCGATCGGCAACAAAGTGCAGGCATTCGCACGCACTGTTTCCATGAACAAGGCGCCCCCCACCACCAGGGCTTCCTTGTTGGCCAAAAGCAAACGTTTACCGGCTTTGGCCGCTGCCAGACAAGGGGCAAGTCCTGCAGCCCCCACAATCGCACCCATGACGGTATCCACCTCGGGAGACGACGCAATTTGCTCAAGCGCACCGGGAGCTTGTAAAACTTGCGTTTTCAACCCGTTTGCTTGGAGTTTTTCAGACAATTGCTGTGCATGGAATGCACTGGCCATCACTGCAAACTTGGGCGCGAATTCAGCGCACTGCGCCAACATCAGGTCCACTTGCGTGGCCGCACTCAGCGCAAAGATTTCGTAATCCTGGGGATGCCTGCGCACCACATCCAGAGTGTTCGTTCCAATCGAGCCCGTAGAGCCCAGTACCGTCAAGCGTTGTTTCATTACTGCACCAAAGAATTCAGCATCATGGCCAGAGGCAAAGTGGGCAGCAAAGCATCAATGCGATCCAGCACGCCTCCGTGCCCAGGCAACAACTGGCTGCTGTCTTTGAACCCTGCACTGCGCTTGATCAAAGATTCCACCAAGTCACCAACCACACTCATAGCCGCCAGGAACAAAGCTGCCACCAGCAACAGTCCCGCGCTTTGTTCATAAAGACGCGAATAAAGACTGGGTACTGAGGCTTGCTGCGTTGCATCCATCCATACCCACAAGAATGCCAGCAGCACTACGCCCAAAGCCCCTCCCCAGGCACCTTCCCAGCTTTTACCGGGGCTGATGGCGGGAGCAAGCTTTTGTTTGGTAAAGCGCAAACCCAGTGCGCGTCCTGCGAAATAGGCAAATATGTCGGCCACCCACACCAAAGCCAGCGCCGAAAGCAGAAAGTTGATGCCGATTGCACGCGCCTGAACCATCGCCAGACCTGCGACCCACAATGCAAAGAGTCCACCCACCCAGCGAATCGCCAGTGGTATCCGTCCCCAAGCAGGCACCCCGGCACGGATCAGATAGGCACTCACCAGAACCCAGAGTGCGCCCGAAACCAGCCACAAGGTGCTGTGCTCCTGAAAAATCCAGCCTCGCTGCCACGAAAGCAAGGCAACGATCAACATCACGCCCCCCGTGGTAACAGCACCCACAGTGCGCAGTCCATTCAAACGACCCCACTCCCATGCTCCCGCCGTCAGCAAGAGCAACACGATCAGGTGAAACGCAGTGGAATTAGAGGCAAAAAGTGCTGGCAACAAGACCGCCAGCAAAACCAGGGCCGTGATGACACGCTGCTTGAGCATGGGAGCTTCTCCCTTATTAAGCCGTCACCCGTGGCTCAGATGACTGTGCAATTTGTTCAGATGTTTGACCAAACCGGCGCTCGCGGTGCGCATAGTCAGCCAAAGCGGCATCCAGCTCTGCCGCATCAAAATCGGGCCACAGAGCAGAACTGAAGTAAAGCTCAGAGTATGCAGCCTGCCACAACAGAAAATTACTAATTCGCAGTTCTCCCCCCGTACGAATGAGCAAATCGGGGTCTGGCACGTGCGCCAAACCCATGGCAGCCTGGAGACTGGCTTCTGTAATTGCTTGACCGCTGGCAGCCACACGCATGGCAGCCTGAACGATATCGCCGCGCCCGCCATAGTTGAAGCAGACATTCAAGATCAGGCGATCGTTATTCGCAGTCAAAGTTTCAGCCTGCTCAAAGCCTGCCTTCACTTTGTCCGACAGGCTTTCGCGCTCCCCGACAAAATGCAACTGCACGCCCTCTTTGTGCAAACTGGGCACCTCTCGCCCGAGCGCTGTAGCAAGCAGCCCCATCAAGCCGGAAACCTCTTCTTCCGGACGACTCCAGTTCTCTGAAGAGAACGCAAATACAGTCAGAACGCTTACGCCACGCGCAATGCACAGGCGCACACAACGGCGCAAGGCCTCCACACCTTGCTTGTGCCCAGCAAGACGTGGCAGAAAACGCTTTTTGGCCCAACGCCCATTGCCATCCATGACGATGGCAATGTGGCGGGGAATGGCTGTGGATTGGGACATCTCTCTTCCCCGCACATCACACGGTTTAAACCGCCATGATTTCTTGCTCTTTGGCAGTTACCAACGCATCAATTTCAGCAATGTGCTTGTCGGTCAATTTCTGGATTTCCGCTTCCGAGCGCTTTTGATCGTCTTCAGAAGCTTCCTTGTCCTTGACCAAGCGCTTGACTGCTTCGTTGGCATCACGACGCAGATTGCGCACCGCCACCTTGGATGCCTCGCCTTCGTTGCGCGCCAGTTTGGTCATCTCTTTGCGGCGCTCTTCGCTCATGGGGGGCATGGGCACGCGAATCAGCTCACCCATCGAGGCCGGATTCAGGCCCAGATCGCTTTCGCGAATGGCCTTTTCCACCTTCGCAGCCATGTTCTTTTCCCAAGGCTGCACGCTCAATGTGCGTGCATCCAGCAGCGAAACATTGGCCACCTGGGACAGAGGCACCATGGAGCCGTAGTACTCCACCTGAATCACATCCAGCAACTGAGGGCTGGGACGGCCAGTGCGCACGCGGGACAGGTTGTTCTTCAACGCTTCGATGGACTGACCCATCTTGGTTTCAGCGTTTTTCTTGATCTCAGCAATCGTCATATTTATCACCTCTGAAAGCAAACGGCCTTCCATGCTTGCACAGGGAAGGCCTCACGTCGCTTTGAAATTATCAAGCGTGTACCAGCGTGCCCTCATCTTCGCCCATCACCACGCGCAGCAATGCGCCGGGCTTGACGATAGAGAATACGCGGATAGGCAACTTTTGGTCACGGCACAAAGCAAAAGCCGTGGCATCCATGATGCCAAGGTTACGACCAATCGCCTCATCGAAAGCCAGCTTGGTGTAACGCGTTGCCGAAGGGTCCTTCACAGGATCCGCAGTGTAAACGCCATCGACCTTGGTGGCCTTGAGCACCACTTCTGCACCGATTTCCGCACCACGCAGAGCAGCAGCCGTGTCGGTTGTGAAGAACGGGTTGCCAGTGCCGGCAGCGAACACCACTACCTTGCCCTCTTCAAGGTATTGCAAAGCCTTGGGGCGCACATAAGGCTCGACCACCTGCTCAATGCCGATGGCGGACATCACGCGCGCAGTCAATCCTTGCTTGTCCATGGCGTCGGCCAGAGCCAAAGCGTTCATCACCGTGGCTAGCATCCCCATGTAATCCGCGGTTGCGCGGTCCATGCCTGCTGAGCCACCCGCCACTCCGCGGAAGATATTGCCCCCGCCGATCACCACCGCAACCTGCACACCGACATTTGCCACTTCGACGATCTCCGACACCATGCGCTCAATCGTGGCGCGGTTGATGCCGAACTGATCATCTCCCATGAGGGCCTCACCAGACAACTTGAGCAAGATGCGCTTGTGGGCTGGTTGAACTTGTGTCATGGGGGGAACTCCGGTTGTGTTTAAGGTTATGCGTAAGAAATCGGTCGAGGACAGTAAAGGCAGCGTGAAATTACGCGCCCTTGGCTGCAGCCATCTGGGCAGCCACTTCAGCAGCGAAGTCGTCAGCCTTCTTCTCGATGCCTTCGCCCACTACGTACAGCGTGAAGCCCTTTACCGTGGTGTTGGCAGCCTTGAGCATGGCAGCCACTGTCTGCTTGCCATCAGCAGCCTTCACAAACACTTGGTCGGACAGAGAAACTTCCTTCAGATACTTCTGAACGGAGCCTTCCACCATCTTCGCCACGATGTCAGCGGGCTTGCCAGACTCGGCAGCCTTGGCTGCAGCAACGGAGCGCTCTTTTTCAATCAGGTCAGCAGGTACGTCGGCGGAAGTCAGTGCCACAGGCTTCATCGCAGCCACGTGCATGGCCACATCCTTGGCAGCCACGGCGTCGCCTTCGAATTCCACGACCACACCAATGCGCGAACCGTGCACATAAGAAGCCAGTGTGCCTTCGAAGCGCTTGAAACGACGGAAGGACATGTTCTCGCCGATCTTGCCGATCAGACCCTTGCGCACATCTTCCAGTGTGGGGCCGAAGCTGTCTTGCTCGTAAGGCAGCGCGCCCAGTGCTTCCAGATCGGCAGGGTTGTGCTGTGCCACCAGTTTGGCAGCAGCGTTGGCCATGGCGATGAAGCTGTCGTTCTTGGAAACGAAGTCAGTTTCGCTGTTCACTTCGATCAAGGCACCCACGTTACCTTCGATGAAAGCGGCAACCACGCCTTCAGCCGTCACGCGGGAAGCAGCCTTGCCAGCCTTGGTACCCAGCTTCACGCGCAGCAGCTCTTCAGCCTTGGCCATGTCACCAGCGGCTTCTGTCAAAGCCTTCTTGCATTCCATCATGGGCGCGTCGGTCTTAGCGCGCAGTTCAGCCACCATGCTTGCGGTAATTGCAGCCATCTTGTTTCTCCGTATTCAGTTCAAATCGTTACAGGATTTCAGCTTAAAAAAAGGGGGCTACGTTGAGCCCCGCTTTTTTATCGCGACAGGTCGCGCAGCCAGAGCTTAGGCAGCGGAATCTTCCACTTCGACGAATTCGTCGGCGCCTTCACCGGCAGCAGCCTTGGCCACGTCGTTCAGACGTGCTTCACGGCCTTCCAGGATAGCGTCAGCGATAGCGCGAGCGTACAGGGCAACAGCCTTGGCCGAGTCATCGTTACCGGGGATCACATAGTCGATGCCATCGGGGTTGTGGTTGGAGTCCACCACACCGATCAGAGGGATACCCAGCTTCTTGGCTTCGGAAATGGCGATCTTGTGGAAGCCCACGTCGATCACGAAGATAGCATCGGGCAGGGTGTTCATGTCTTGAATACCGCCGATGTCCTTCTCCAGCTTTTCCAGTTCGCGAGCAAACATCAGCTGCTCCTTCTTGGACATGGATTCCAGGCCAGCTTCTTGCTGAGCCTTCATGTCCTTCAGACGCTTGATGGAGGTCTTCACGGTCTTGAAGTTGGTCAGCATGCCGCCCAACCAACGCTGGTCCACGTAAGGCACGCCAGCGCGCTGAGCTTGCTCAGCCACCAGTTCACGTGCTTGACGCTTGGTACCCACCATCAGGATCGTGCCACCGTTGGAAGCCAGCTGCTTGGCGAACTTCTGGGCGTCCTGCAGCATGGGCAGGGACTTTTCCAGGTTGATGATGTGAATCTTGTTGCGATGACCGAAGATGAACGGAGCCATCTTGGGGTTCCAGAAACGGGTTTGGTGACCGAAGTGGACACCAGCTTCCAGCATTTCGCGCATGGTAACGGACATGTTTTTCTCCAAAAGGTTGGGTCTTAAATTCAGCTCGATTTTGCAGCCCAAAGAACGTGCAACACCTTGAGGGAGCTGATTTGAATTTCACTTTGCAACAGCGACCCAGCCAAAATCCGGGCCGCAAACTGCAAAGCCGAAAGAGTTTAGCACAATCTCCCATCACCTCCGGCGCTCCCACTCAAGTCATGGCTTTGCGAGTTGCAGCGTCCAAACAGGCAACAGTTGATATTTCTTTGCGAATGCAGCCTCCGCCCCCTGCGTTTGCACGTCAGAATCACGGATTCCAGATTTGCGCCCAACCGCTATGAATATCGCCATCGTGGGAGCCGGCCTCAACGGTATCACCACGGCCTTGGAACTGGCCCGAGACGGGCACCAAGTTACCGTCTACGAACAGAACAACACGGCTGCAGAAGAAGCCAGCTTTGCTCCCGGCGGCTGGTTGCAGCCGTCTGCTGCCCTGAGTCTGGCCGCTCCCGGCGCAGGTATGCCATTGTCGCAACTGCAAAAACAGGCCGGACTGCTGCAAGCTTCGGCCATGATCGGCTCTCCCGCATGGCGCTGGATGCGCCAGTGGAAAAAGCATGAAAAAGCCGCATCCCAGGAAGCGCAGCCCCACTTCGCCACGGCCTTGCACACCCTGAGCGCCTACAGCCAAAGCCTGCGCTGGAGGGAGGCAGAGGTGCCATGCGAGCTGGCCGAATGCACACAGGGCGCCTTGCTCATGCTGCGCACTCCGCAAGAAGCTGCCTTCTGGACGGAGCGCCTACCTTTTCTGCAATCACAGGGGCTGTCTTGCCAGATGCTGGATGCCCCCCAAGTCCAGGCCATCGAACCCGGCATTGGCAATGAAATAGCCTGGCTTCAGGCCTTGCACTTTCCACAGGGCGAATCCATTAATCCGCGTCTGTGGAGCCAGTATTTGCGCCAGCATGCCCAGGATCTGGGCGTGCTTTTCCAAACGGGACTGCGCATTGAGGCCCTCAGCACCCACCCTCTGGGAGTGACAGCAGGGCAGCGGCTGCACCTACATGAAGCCATCGTACTGTGTACCGGAGCCAGCACCGACTTACTGGCACACGTGCAAGTCAAGCTGCCCTGCATCAGCGCCTGGGGCTATAGCATCACCAGCCCGGTGCGCGACCCATTGCTGGCTCCGCGTGCCAGCATCATGGACTGGGCCCAGCAGACCACCATTGGCCGCCTGGGTCAACGCATACGCATCACCTCCGGCCTCGAACTGGGCAGCCATGCCAGCGCCCCACACCACACCGCGACTTTGCAGCGCATGTATCGTCTGCTCAATGACTGGTTTCCAGGTGGCGCCCAACTCTCCTCTCCCCAGGTCCAAACCTGGCGCGGCAGTCGTGCGATCCTGCCTGACGGTCTGCCTGCCGTGGGTGCAAGCGGCAAGTCAGGCATCTGGCTCAATCTCACCCATGGCAGCCACGGAGCTGCGCTGGCCAGTGGCTGCGCGCGGGCTTTGGCAGACATGCTGGCTGGTCATGCTCCCGCACTCGACATGCAAGCCTTCGACCCATTGCGCTTCCACCCATAAAAAGCCCATCAGACACCATGCTGCATCGCATTCCCTGGCACACAAGCACCAGCTATCCCTTATGGGGCGGCAGTGCCAGCCGCGCCATAGAAACGGCAGCACTGGCCATTCCCCGCCAACCCAGCCTCATGGAACGCGCCGGGCAATCGATTGCACGCCTGGCGCAGGCAATTGCCCCTTTTGCGCGCCAGGCTTGGGTGCTCTGCGGCCCCGGCAACAATGGCGGCGACGGATTGGTCGCCGCACGCCATCTGGCTGATTCCGGCTGGCAAGTCGGGGTGCACTGGCTAGGTTCTGCGGATCACTGCAGCTCAGATACACACGCCGCCTGGCAAGCCGCCTGCGCAAGCTCGGTGCAATGGCTGAGGCCCGAGCAAATTCCCACACTGACGCCGGAAGACATCGTGATTGATGCACTTTTGGGCCTGGGGCAACAAGGGCGACAAAGCCCGCACACCCGCCCTTCGCCCTTGCTGCATCTACTCCAGCAAAGCCGCGCCTGCCCAGCCCATGTACTGGCTGTTGACCTACCCACCGGGCTGGATGCCGACCACGGCAGTTGGCTCGAAGGTTTTGCCCCACCCACCCATTGCACTCCCAACAGTCGCCACACACTGAGCTTGCTGACACTCAAACCCGGCATGTTCACAGCCCATGGCCGCGATGCATGCGGAAACATCTGGTGGAATGACTTGGGATGCACCGAACAGCTGGCCGCACAACCGCCATGCGCATGGTTGAATGCCCGCTCGCCTGCACACCAGCGGGCGCACAACAGCCACAAAGGCAGTTTTGGTGACGTGCTGGTGATAGGCGGAGCCCCGGGTATGACCGGGGCAGCCCTCCTGGCAGCCAGCGCAGCCTTGCACCATGGGGCAGGACGCAGCTTGCTGCACCTGCTGGATCGCACAGCACCCGGTCTGCATGCAGCACTGCCTGACCTCATGTTCGCCAGCGTTGAAACGGCACAGCAGCTACTTCGCAAGACCAGTGTCGTAGCCGGCTGCGGAGGCGGCACCGCCATGGCGCAATGGCTGCCCGCTGTGCTGGCACAAGCACCCCGCGCCGTGCTGGACGCCGATGCATTGAACGCGCTGGCAGAAAATCCCGACCTGCAATCCGCCCTTAAAAGCAGGGCAGAACACGGCCAACACACCATCTTGACACCCCATCCGCTGGAAGCAGCCCGACTCCTGCAAACCAGTACCGCACAGATTCAGTCTGCCCGGCGCAGTGCTGCCCAGACGCTGGCACAGCAATTGAACTGCACCATCGTCCTCAAAGGCTCGGGCTCCATCATTGCCAGCCCTGGCCAGACCCCGCACATCAACCCCACTGGCAATGCCCGCCTAGCTATTGGTGGCACAGGCGATGTACTGGCAGGCTTGATCGGCGCACACTGGCGCCACGGTGCCCCACCCCATCAGATCGCCTGTCAGGCCGTGTGGGAGCACGGCGCCTTGGCTGACCAATGGCCTACGACCCAGCCACTGACTGCCTCCGCATTGGCAACCGCTCTTTTACAGCCATAAAAAAAGAGCTGGCAACGCTTGCCAGCTCTTGATTTCAGCAATAAAACTATCTGAAACCCAAGCATTGCAAGCGTTGGCAGCTCACATTTAATTTAATTTAAATTTACCTGCTATGGCTTATCGACGCTTCTTGGAGGATTTTCCTGCTGCGGTTGCACCAGACTTGGCATCGTCACGCTTCTTGCCCCGCACCGCACCAAAGGTCGCAGTTGCCGGGTCGGACCATGCCGACGCTTTACTCGCATGCGCCTTGCCTGCCTTGGGTGCACCACGCTTCTTGTCCTGCGAACGTGCACGCGCAGCAGGTTCTGCATACGCAGAAGATTCCGCAACCCGGCGTTCCCGTCGTGCTTCACTGCCACGCTGGCGCCCCTGTCCGCCACGCGAAGAAGCCGTCGCCATCTCATCCTGAACGATACGGAAATCGATCTTGCGGCCGTCCAGATCCACACGGCTGACCTGCACCTGCAAACGCGTGCCAATCGTGTAGCGCACGCCGGAGCGCTCACCGCGCAACTCCTGGCGCTGCTCGTCAAAGCGGAAGTAATCACCGCCCAGCTCGGTGATATGCACCAGGCCTTCGACATACATGGCATCCAGTGTCACGAAGATGCCGAAGCTGGTCACCGCCGTGACCGTACCCGCAAACTCCTCCCCCAGGTAGTCGCGCATGTATTTGCACTTGAGCCAGGCCTCCACATCCCGGCTGGCCTCATCGGCGCGGCGCTCATTGGCGCTGCAGTGCAAGCCCGCCGCCTCCCAGCCTTGCAACTCGGCCTGCGCCAGCTTGCTGCGCGGCTTCATCTGCGGTTCGGTCACACGACTGGCCAGACGCTTGGCCAGCTTTTCCTGGGCTTCGCCAGGTGTGGGCAGCTTGGGCAGCTTGTACTTGGCATCTTGCAGGATGGACTTGATGACACGGTGCACAAGCAGATCGGGGTAACGGCGTATCGGACTGGTGAAATGCGTGTAGGCATCAAATGCCAAGCCAAAGTGCCCATCGTTGTCGGGCGTATACATGGCCTGCATCATGGTGCGCAGCAGCATGGTGTGAATTTGCTGCGAGTCAGGGCGCTCCTTGGTCGCATCCGCAATCGCTTGGAATTCCGCCGGACGAGGAGAGTCGCTGACCGACATATTCACGCCAATGGCCTTGAGGTAGCCACGCAGCAAGTCGATCTTTTCCGCCGAAGGCTTGTCGTGCACGCGGAACAAGGCCGTACGGCCGTTTTGCTCAATAAAGTCCGCCGCACAGACGTTGGCCGCCAGCATGCACTCCTCGATCAGGCGGTGGGCATCATTGCGCGTGCGCGGCACGATTTTTTCAATGCGGCCGTTGTCATCGCAAATGATCTGCGTCTCCACTGTGTCGAAGTCCACGGCTCCGCGCTGCTTACGCGCCTCCAGCAATGCCCTGAATACGCCGTGCAGATTCAGCAGGTCGGGCACACGCTCTTTGCGTTGCGCAGCTTCAGGCCCGCGCGTGTTGGACAGGATGGCCGCCACTTCCGTATAGGTAAAGCGCGCATGGCTGTGCATCACGCCAGGGTAGAACTGGTAGGCATGCACCTCGCCCTTGGCCGTGACCAGCATGTCACAGACCATGCACAAGCGATCCACATCGGGGTTCAGCGAACACAGGCCGTTCGACAGTTTTTCCGGCAGCATGGGAATCACGCGGCGCGGAAAATACACGCTGGTCGCGCGGTCATACGCATCCACATCGATCGCATTGCCGTTTTGCACATAGTGACTCACATCGGCAATCGCCACCAGCAGGCGCCAACCTTTGCTGCGCCCCACTTTGGCTGGTTCGCAGTACACGGCATCGTCAAAGTCACGCGCATCTTCACCGTCGATGGTGCACAGTGGTACATCGCGCAGATCAATACGGCCCTTGCGATCCTTGGCCATCACCTTCTCGGGCAGTGCCTTGGCCGCTGCCAGGCATGACTGCGAAAACACATGTGGCACGCCGTATTTGCGCACCGCAATTTCAATTTCCATGCCGGG
Organism: Pseudomonadota bacterium; assembly: GCA_023435325.1. Lineage (GTDB taxonomy): Bacteria > Pseudomonadota > Gammaproteobacteria > Burkholderiales > Burkholderiaceae_C > Comamonas. Next base: position 22,497 of record JAEYRT010000039.1, read on the forward strand.
GTCATCCATCTCGCCCAGCACTTCCACGATCCGCCCCACCGGCTGCCCGAACAGCGCCGGCGCCTCGGTCAACTCCACCACCACCACTTGACCAGCCTTGGCCTCTCCCGTCGCACCTTGCGGCACCAACACGTCCTGGCCATAACGCTTGTCTTCCGGCGCCACCAGCCAGACCCCGCTTTCTTGCAGCAGGCGACCAATCAAAGTCTTGGTCGGGCGGTCAATGATTTCAACAATATGTCCCTCGGGACGGCCACGCCGATCCTGGCGCACGATGGTGACCCGCACATGGTCTTTGTGCAGTACAGCGCGCATTTCATTGGCCGGAATGTAGATATCGGAATCACCGTCGTCACGAATGACAAAACCGTGTCCGTCTCGATGCCCTTGCACAATTCCTTCAATCTCTTGGAGCGAAGTGCGTGAGTTGGTGCGAGGGTCCATTTTTTTGCTATACAATCTAAATCTTTCCTGAAAAGCCCAGGTGGCGGAATTGGTAGACGCACTAGTTTCAGGTACTAGCGGGTAACTCCGTGGAGGTTCGAGTCCTCTCCTGGGCACCAAGATTTGCGATATTTGTTTGTTCGGCAGATATCAACCAAAAGCAAATTGTTGAGTGCTACCTCACTTAATAAAAACAATTTGTCTTTTGCCCAGGTGGCGG
>JAEYRT010000071.1 GCA_023435325.1 Pseudomonadota bacterium
CACTTGAGGCGCTTGGCACCCGGGCACGACAAACAGGGCCTGCGGTGCTGGCTCTGCGAGCTTTGCACCGGGCCCTGTTGGCTCAGCGTCCTTGGCAACCAGTGCTTCGGTCAGCACCAGACGGTGCAACGCGAAGTGCGGTGTCCGGGAGATGGTTCCCCCGGCCATGGTCGCCTGAAATTGGGGGCGCGTTTGCAGCCGTTGCATCACAACAGGCCCCACGAAACAGTGGGGAATGGTGTCAGGCAGTCGGCCAAGCGAGCTGTCCTTAGACAGCCAGGCGCTTGCGGCCCTTGGCGCGGCGAGCGTTGATGACGGCACGGCCGCCCTTGGTCTTCATGCGCACCAGGAAACCGTGGGTGCGAGCGCGCTTGGTCTTGGAGGGTTGGTATGTACGCTTCATGTTCGTTCCTTGAGAAGGTTCAGTTTTTTACTGGCCCATGCATTCCTTGTGAATGCACGCTGCCCAAATTTCCCTGGCCAAGCATGCCTGCGTTTCGTTTTGGCTGTAGGCCAAATACGGCAGATAAAAGCTTCGCGCGGGGCTTATCACCCTGAACACATTCAGGGAAACCCGAAATTATCTCAGTGTTGGCGCGCTCTTGCAATGACCCTCTAAACATGGCCCACAATACGCACCCCGCAAAGCCGTAATGACAAAGTGCCACCGCTTTGTGGATAACCATTTGAAAAGCTACAATCACAGCCCCATTCACGTTCCTCCTATCCACAAAAAGCGCATCCATTGAAATGACCGAGGAACCCTCCAACGACGCAGGCCTGGGCCTTTGGCTCGCCTGTGTTGAGCAGCTCAGCCAAGATCTGCCCGAACAACAGTTCAACACCTGGATCAAGCCTTTGACCGCCGTGGTGGCCGAGGACTTCTCCAAGGTGACGGTGTACGTGGCCAATCGCTTCAAGCTCGATTGGATCCGTGCCCAGTACGCCGCCCGCATCTCGGGCCTGCTGGAAGATTTGTACGGCCAGCCCGTGACACTGGAGTTAGCGCTCGCTCAACGTGAAAGCGTGACTCGCACTTATGTTCGTCCTTACCAGGCCGAGCGCAGCACCCCTGCTGAAGCACCGACCCTGCTGCCTGCCACCACAGCCAGCGAAGAGTCTTCCGCGCCCGCTTTCCGCAACCGCCTGAACTCCGCCCTGACGTTTGAGACGCTGGTCGAAGGTACGGCCAACCGCATGGCCCGCTCGGCCGCCATGCACGTGGCAGGTTCGCCCGGACACCTGTACAACCCGCTGTTTATCTATGGCGGCGTCGGCCTCGGCAAGACCCACCTGGTGCATGCTGTGGGCAATCAGCTGCTCAAGGACCGCCCCGACGCCAAGGTTCTCTACATCCACGCAGAACAGTTCGTCTCGGATGTGGTCAAGGCCTACCAGCGCCGCACCTTTGATGAATTCAAAGAGCGCTATCACTCGCTCGATCTTTTGTTGATCGACGACGTCCAGTTCTTTGCCAACAAGGACCGCACGCAGGAAGAGTTCTTCAATGCGTTTGAAGCGTTGCTGGCGAAAAAGAGCCACATCGTGATGACGTCGGACACTTATCCCAAGGGTCTGACCAACATCCACGAGCGTCTGGTTTCGCGTTTCGATTCGGGTTTGACCGTGGCGATCGAGCCCCCCGAGCTGGAAATGCGCGTGGCGATTCTGATCAACAAGGCCCGTGCCGAGAATGCCGAGATGCCCGAGGAAGTGGCCTTCTTCGTGGCCAAGAACGTGCGCTCCAACGTGCGTGAGCTGGAAGGCGCGTTGCGCAAGATTCTTGCTTACTCGCGTTTCAACCAGAAGGAAGTTTCCATCCAGCTGGCGCGTGAAGCGCTGCGCGATCTGCTATCCATCCAGAACCGCCAGATCAGCGTGGAGAACATCCAGAAAACCGTGGCCGACTACTACAAGATCAAGGTTGCCGACATGTACAGCAAGAAGCGCCCTGCGTCGATTGCCCGCCCGCGCCAGATCGCCATGTATTTGGCCAAGGAGCTGACGCAAAAGAGCCTGCCCGAAATTGGTGAACTGTTTGGTGGGCGCGATCACACCACGGTGCTGCACGCCGTGCGCAAGATTGCGGCTGAACGCCAGCAATTGACCGAGTTGAACCAGCAATTGCACGTGCTGGAGCAAACGCTCAAAGGTTGATGGATTTTTTCCTTCTGCCAGTCCGGACCTACCGGGCAAAATGAAGGAGTTTTGAGCGGCAAGAGGGGGCGCAAGAAGAGGCGCCGCCGCTCAATCCAACTAGAGACCCGCATCCTGAAACTCAGAGGTTGACATGATCGTCCTGAAAGCCACACAAGACAAAGTTCTCGCGGTCCTGCAATCGGTGTCCGGCATCGTTGAACGCCGCCACACCCTGCCCATTTTGGCGAACGTGCTGATCAAGAAGACCGGCAACGCCCTGCAGTTCACCACCAGTGACCTGGAAATCCAGATCCGCACCACGGCTGAACTCGGCGGTGACACGGGTGACTTTGCCACCACCATCGGCGCACGCAAGCTGATCGACATCCTGAAGACCATGCCCGGTGATCAGACCGTGGCCCTGGAGTCGCAACAGTCCAAGATGATTTTGAAGGGTGGCAAGAGCCGCTTCACGCTGCAAACCCTGCCTGCCGAAGACTTCCCGCTGGTGCAAGAAGCGGCCAACTTTGGCCCAGCCTTCAGCGTGCCCCAGAAGGTGCTGAAGGACCTGATGGGTCAGGTCTCGTTTGCCATGGCCGTGCAGGACATTCGTTACTACCTGAATGGCATCTTGTTCGTGGCCGAAGGCAACACACTGAGCCTGGTGGCCACTGACGGCCACCGCCTGGCTTTTGCCAGCGCCGAGCTGGACGTGGACGTGGGTGAGAAGCAAGAAGTGATTCTGCCCCGCAAGACCGTGCTGGAGCTGCAGCGTTTGCTGTCCGACGTGGGCGGAGAGAACTCGCCCCGCATCGAGATGCAGTTTGCGAACAACCAGGCCAAGTTCACCTTTGGCGGCATGGAGTTCGTGACCAAGCTAGTCGAAGGCAAGTTCCCCGACTACAACCGCGTCATCCCCCGCAACCACCACAACAGCGTGACGTTGGGCCGCGCACCGCTGCTGGCTTCGCTGCAGCGCACGGCCATCATGACCAGCGACAAGTTCAAGGGCGTGCGCCTGACGATCGAGCCCGGCACCCTGCGTGTGGCCTCGAACAACGCCGACCAGGAAGAGGCCGTGGACGAGCTGGACATCGATTACGGGGGTGACGCCATCGACATTGGCTTCAACGTGACCTATTTGCTGGACGTGCTGTCCAACATGTCGCAAGACATGGTCAAGATTGACCTGGCCGACAGCAACAGCTCGGCCTTGGTGACCATCCCCGGCAATGACAACTTCAAGTACGTTGTCATGCCCATGCGCATTTAAGGCGCATGCCAGGGCAGGCGTGATAGCCTGCCCTTTACAAAAAAGGAGCAGCTGACGCTTGTCAGCTCTGCTTTTTGAATTGATTTATTGGTATTTCCCAGGCAGTACAAGCGCAAGCAGCTCTTGTTATTGCAGCAGCAAGGCAACTTCATGACCGACGAGAACAAGCCAGAAAACCAGACCAACGCGCCCGCAGACACCGGCTATGGTGAAGGCGCCATCCAGATCCTGGAAGGGCTGGAGGCCGTGCGCAAGCGCCCCGGTATGTACATTGGCGATACGTCCGATGGCACCGGCTTGCACCACCTGGTGTTCGAAGTGGTGGACAACTCCATCGACGAAGCACTGGCAGGCCACTGCGATGACATCTTGGTGACCATCCATGCCGATGGCTCGCTGTCCGTCATCGACAACGGCCGCGGCATTCCCACCGGTGTGAAGATGGACGACAAGCACGAGCCCAAGCGCTCGGCCGCGGAAATCGCCCTGACCGAGCTGCACGCAGGCGGCAAGTTCAACCAGAACAGCTACAAGGTCTCCGGCGGCTTGCACGGCGTGGGCGTGTCTTGCGTGAACGCGCTGTCCGTGTGGCTCAAACTCACCGTGCGCCGCGACGGCAAGGTGCACGAGATCGACTTCTCGCGCGGCTTTGTGCAAAACCGTCTGATCGAAGTGGTCGATGGTTTTGAAACCTCGCCCATGCGCATCATGGGCGACACCGACAAGCGCGGCACCAAGGTGCACTTCCTGCCCGACCAGGAAATCTTCAAGGAAAACTTCGAGTTCCGCTATGAAGTGCTGGCCAAGCGCCTGCGCGAACTGTCCTTCCTGAACAACGGCGTGCGCATTCGCCTCAAGGACGAGCGCGACGGCAAGGAAGACGACTTCTCGGGTGCAGGCGGCGTCAAGGGCTTTGTGGACTTCATCAACACCAACAAGAAGGTGTTGCACCCCACGGCCTTTTACGCGACCGGCTCGCGCCCTGCGGACACATACGGCGGCATTCCCGGTACCGAAATCGGCGTCGAAGTGGCCATGCAGTGGAACGATGGCTACAACGAGCAGGTGCTGTGCTTTACCAACAACATCCCCCAGCGTGACGGCGGCACCCACCTGACCGGCCTGCGCGCGGCCATGACCCGCGTGATCGGCAAATACATTGCCGACAACGAACTGGCCAAGAAGGCCAAGGTGGAAGTCTCTGGTGACGACATGCGCGAAGGCCTGTGCGCCGTGCTATCGGTGAAGGTGCCTGAGCCCAAGTTCTCCAGCCAGACCAAGGACAAGCTGGTCAGCTCCGAAGTGCGCGCGCCCGTGGAAGACATCGTCGCCAAGACGTTGACCGACTACCTGGAAGAAAACCCCAACGACGCCAAGATCCTGACCGGCAAGATCATCGAAGCGGCCCGTGCCCGTGAAGCAGCACGCAAGGCCCGTGAAATGACGCGCCGCAAGGGCGTGCTGGACGGCATGGGCCTGCCCGGGAAGCTGGCCGACTGCCAGGAAAAAGACCCTGCGCTGTGCGAAATCTACATCGTGGAGGGTGACTCCGCTGGTGGCTCGGCCAAGCAAGGCCGCGACCGCAAGTTCCAGGCCATCCTGCCCCTGCGCGGCAAGATCCTGAACGTGGAAAAGGCCCGCTACGAAAAGCTGCTGTCCAGCCAGGAAATCATCACGCTGATTACTGCCCTGGGCACCGGCATTGGCAAGGTGAGCGCCGATTCCGGCAAGAGCAACGCCGACGACTACAACCCCGACAAGCTGCGCTACCACCGCATCATCATCATGACCGATGCGGACGTGGATGGTGCGCACATCCGTACGTTGCTGCTGACCTTCTTCTACCGCCAGATGCCCGAGCTGGTCGAGCGCGGCCACATCTACATTGCCCAGCCTCCGCTGTACAAGGTCAAGAACGGCAAGGAAGAGCTGTATCTGAAGGACGGCCCTGCGCTGAACAAGTACCTGCTCAAGATCGCACTGAACAACGCTTCCGTGACGACTGGCGGTGCTGCGCCTCGCACCATCGAAGGCGAAGAGCTGTCCAAGCTGGCCGACATGCACCTGGCTGCGGAAACCGTGATCGAGCGTCTGTCCAACTTCCTCGACCAGGAAGCCCTGCGCGCGATTGCCGATGGTGTGAAGATCAAGCTGGACACGCTGGAAGATGCCCAAGCCTGCGCCCCCGTGCTGCAAGCCAAGCTGCGCGAGCTGACCACCACCGGCGTGCCAGCCGATGTGACCGCAGAAATCGATCCACAAACCGAGAACCCGATCCTGCGCATCAGCCGCCACCACCACGGCAACATCAAGAGCTCCATCCTCACGCAAGACTTTGTGCGCAGCCAAGACTACGCTGCCCTGTCAGCCGAGGCGGACAGCTTCGCCGGACTGCTGAGCGAAGGTGCCAAGGTCACGCGTGGCGAAGGCGAAAAGGCCAAGACCGAAAAAGTCAGCGACTTCCGCCAGGCCATGCAGTGGCTCATCAGCGAAGCAGAGCGCACCACAGGCCGCCAGCGCTACAAGGGTCTGGGCGAAATGAACCCCGAGCAGGTGTGGGAAACCACCATGGACCCCAATGTGCGCAGCCTGTTGCAGGTGCAAATTGGCGATGCCATCGAAGCCGATCGCGTGTTCACCATGCTGATGGGCGACGAAGTCGAACCCCGCCGCAACTTCATTGAAGACAACGCATTGCGTGCAGGGAATATCGACGTCTGATTTCAAAAATTAGAGCTAACAACGCAATCTTCACAAGGCTTGAAGCCCCAAAAGGCTTCAAGCCTTTTTTATTATTTGCGAGGTAGCGGTCCGCCATGGGTGACGAAGTGGAGCCAGGTCGTGACTTCATCCGGAACAATGCCTTGCGCATCTCCCCATCTGGCACGCAACCTGCTTTGAGTCAGCATCTTGTATAC
>JAEYRT010000172.1 GCA_023435325.1 Pseudomonadota bacterium
ATATGTATCTGGGCGATCTGGTGGAGTTCGGCGAGACGGAGCAGATGTTCTTCAAGCCCCAGCGCCGCGAGACCGAAGACTACATCACCGGCCGTTTTGGCTGATGACGCCGTATTTGCAGGAGTGAGAGATGACGAACCAACATTTGTCCACCCAGTTTGATAGCGAACTCAACCGCATTTCTGCCCGCGTGATGGAGCTGGGCGGGCTGGTAGAGCGCCAGATCAGCCAGGCGATTGATGCGCTGACACAGTTCAATCTGGAAGCCGTGGAGCAGGTGGCGCAGCTCGAAGAGCGCGTGAACACCATGGAGGTGGAGATCGACTATGAGCTGTCCTCCATCATCGGACGCCGCCAGCCCACTGCGCGTGACTTGCGCATGCTGATGGCTTTCTCCAAAGTCACAGCCAACCTGGAGCGCATGGGCGATGAGGCCCACAAGATGGCGCGCATGGTGCAGTCCATCATTGAAAGCGGCGCCTCGCGCAACTTGCCTTCCGGTGAGTTGCGTGTGGCTGCGCAGATGGCATCGACCCAGCTGCGCAAGGCACTGGATGCGCTGGCACGTCTTGATACCAAGGTGGCGATCGCTATTCTCAAGGAAGATGATCTGATCGATGACGAGTTCGATGGCTTTGTGCGCAAACTCATCACCTACATGATGGAAGATCCACGCACCATCTCCGCCAGCCTGGATCTGGTTTTCCTGGCCAAGGCGATTGAGCGCATTGGTGACCACTCCAAGAACGTGGCTGAACTCATCATTTATTTGGTGGAAGGAAAGGACATACGTCACCAGTCGATGGCGGTGATTGAGTCTGCTGTGCGTTAATCCAACACGGGTGTTAGAACATGAAGAAGTTGCCGCAAGTACTGATCGTGGAAGATGAGCCAGCGATTGCCGAATTGATCGCGGTGAACCTGCGCCACAACGGTTTTGCACCTGTGTGGGCTGAAGATGGCGTGAGTGCGCAGCGTGAGCTGGATGCCGCTTTGCCGGATGTGATTTTGCTGGACTGGATGTTGCCCGGTGGTTCCAGCGGCCTGAATCTGGCGCGCAAATGGCGTACCGATGCGCGCAGCAAGCATGTGCCTATCCTGATGCTGACGGCGCGAGGTGATGAACCCGACAAGATCGCGGGCCTGGACGCGGGAGCCGATGACTACATTACCAAGCCGTTCTCCACCCAGGAATTGCTGGCGCGCATCCGCGCCGTGCTGCGCCGACGCACACCTGAGCAGGCGGGTGAGCGCGTGCAGGTCGGTGCCCTGGTGCTGGACAGCGAAACCCATCGCGTGAGCTACCAGGACCAACTGCTCAAACTGGGGCCGACCGAATTCAAGTTGCTCAATCACCTGATGCATCACCCCGAACGCGTGCACAGCCGCGCCCAGCTGCTGGACAAGGTGTGGGGTGATCACGTGTTCATCGAGGAGCGAACCGTGGACGTGCACATCAAGCGTTTGCGTGAGGCCCTGGGTGGAGCGGGCAGCATGGTGGAAACGGTGCGCGGCGCTGGTTATCGCCTTTCTGCCAATCAGTGAGGACGATCCATGTTGCTATGGCGCTGGCTGGAATTGGGGCTGCTGCAAGCAGTACTGGCAGGGGGCGCTGCATGGCTCTGGGGACCCTGGGCCGCCCTGGCAGGGGCATTGCTTGCCACTTGGCTGTGGCTGACTTGGGACCATTGGCAGGTGCAGCGCGTGCGGCACTGGCTGATGCGCGGCGACCTGTCCACGCAACCCGTCGGGCGCGGTGTCTGGGGCATGCTGGCCGTCTATGTGCGCCGTGCAGTGCGCACGCGTGATCTGGCTGTTCTTGCTGCAGAGCAGCGCGTGCAGGATATTCTGGATGCGTTGCAGGCCAGCCCCAACGGTCTGGTGCTGATGGATGCCGAAGGCCATATCGAATGGTGCAACCGCATGGCGGAGCACCACTTCGGTTTTGATGCCGAACGCGACATCCAGCAGTCCATTGGCAATCTGGTGCGGGATCCGGCTTTCAATGCTTACTGGGCCAGCCAGGATTTCCACGGCCACGTGCTGATGGACGGGCGCGAGAGCACGGCTTCCCGTCCGGTGGTGCTGTCGGTGCAAATTTTCCCCTATGGCGATGGGCGCCACTTGCTGCTGGCCCGCGACATCACGGCCCTGGAGCAGGCCGAAGCCATGCGCCGGGACTTCGTAGCCAACGTTTCACACGAAATCCGCACACCGCTGACAGTGCTTGTGGGCTTTGTGGAAACGCTGCAGACGCTTGATCTGGCACCGCAAGAACGCAAGCACTATCTGACGCTGATGGCCCAGCAAGCTGCACGCATGCAGAACCTGGTGCAGGATCTGCTGACCCTGTCGCGCCTGGAGGGCAGCCCGCTGCCGGGTTACAGCGACTGGGTGCCCGTGTCGCAAATGCTGCGTCAGTGCGCCGTGGAAGCGCAGGCTTTAACCAAATTGCTGACCAAGGGCACTGACAAGCACCATGTCATCAGTTTTCCGGATGCTGATGCACCCGGCATGCAACTGGCAATCGCAGGTGTGCAGGCCGAATTGATCAGTGCCTTCTCCAACCTCATCAGCAATGCGCTGCGCTATACCCCCGCGGGTGGTTCGGTGCAGGTGCGCTGGGAAGCGCTGGCGGATGGTGGCGCCCGTTTTTCCGTCAAGGATTCGGGGCCGGGGATTGATGCGGCACATATTGGCCGTCTGACCGAACGTTTCTACCGTGTGGACCGCAGCCGCTCACGCGATACCGGAGGCACGGGTCTGGGGCTGGCCATCGTCAAGCATGCACTGCAGCGCCACGATGCCACGCTGGAAATCCATAGCGTGCTGGGAGAAGGGGCCACTTTCGTGGCGACTTTCCCGGCGCAACGTTTGCGCCAGCACCAATCGAGCATGGACCACCCCAAGGCGCTGGACATGAAGCGTGAGTGATCCGCGCAGGAAGCGGTAGACATGGCAGATCCGTTCAGGATGCACAGAACCTGATTCCATACGATAAGAAAAGGGATGCACTTGGCATCCCTTTTCTGCATTTTTCACCACTGTCCAGGAAGCGAAAGTGTTCCGCTGACTGGCTGAGCCTAGGGGCCAGCTTTTCAGGCTTGCTGATGTGCGCGCAAGACTTTGCGCAATAGGAAGATAAAAATAATAGCTACTAACGCCAGCGCAGAGCCACTTCCAATCCAGAAAGGTGTTGGATTCATTGCCCAGAGCGCGCTGGTAGCTTCGTTTTTATAAGCAAGCCAATAACCGCCTGCCAGGCCACCGCCCCAGAGCAGAGCACAATAAACGATCAAAGGGACCACCGTCACACGCCAGCAACGCAGCAGGAAGATGCACACGCATTGCACGCTGTCCGAAGCGTGGTACAGGGCCACCCACAGCAGCAGGGCTGATGCCAGGGCAATGACACCCGGATCGGCCGTGTACACATGCGCAATTGCATGGCGTGCCACCAGCAGCGTGCCCGAAAGCACTGCACCGCTGATCACAGCCAGTTTCACGCCCAGCCACGCCAGCTTCTGCGCCTGTGCCTCATTGCCGGTACCGCGCCACCAGCTCACGCGGGCGCTGATGGCAATGCCCAGCGACAGCGGCACCATGTAGCACACGGCAGCAAGATTGGCCGCAATCTGGTGGCTGGCTGCAGCCAGTGCCCCTTGGCGCGCCACGAACAAGGCCACGAGGGTGAAGGAGGTGACTTCCACCAGGATTGACAGCCCTGCGGGCACACCCAGGCGCAAGAATGCACCCAGGCGCTGCCAGTCCGGGGCTTCCATGCGCTGCCAGATCTGCAACGGCACATACAGCTGCTGGCGGCGCATCAGCACCACGGCAATGATGGCGATGGCGTAATCGACCAGCAGTGTGGCCCACGCGCAACCAGCTGCACCCTGGGCTTCCAGTCCCCAGCCGCCAAAGGTGAACCAGATGGACAGTGGCACCTTGAATACCAGGGCACCAACCTGTAGCCAGGTCACCAGCTGGGGATGGCCCAGCGCCTGGTTGAGCGTGGTGTAGAGGCGAAAGAACATGGCCGAAGGCAATGCCCAGCCCACGATGATGAGGTAGGCACGTACATCGGCCTGCATGCTCTCGGGCACTTCGGTCCATGCCAGCAAGGGGCCTGGAAACAGCAGCACCAACATGCCCAGCGCTGTGAACCCCAGCGCCAGATACAGGGACTGGCGAAAGGAGCGGCCAATCGCGACCGTCTCTCCACGGCCATGCTGTTCTGCCCAGATGGGCAGCAGGGCCTGCAAAATCCCCATCAGCGAGACAAACACGCTGACGAAAACGGCCGAAGCCACCGACAGTGCGGCCAATGCATCGGCAGAATAGCGGCCTGCGACAATGGTGTCGGTCACGCCAAAGGCCATGACGGCCAGTTGACCGGCCAGCACGGTGCCCGCATGCCGCGCAATCGTGGCAAGTTCACGCATGTGTGGCTCCGTGGATCAAGGTGCGCGGCGCAGAACCAGCAATTGGTCACGTCGTTCGGTAGGACGAGCGACGCTGGCTTCCAGGCGCCATTGGTCAGCGCTTTCGCTGTCCACCGCAGACCAGGCCGAAGGGGTGGCGATCATCCATTCACAGGCAGCTGCGACGGCAGACGTTGCACGCTGCAGCTCCCAGCGGGTGTGAAAGCGAAAGGCTGTCTGCAGCCCCGCTTGAAAACCCAGTGTCTGCACACACGCTACGTGGGCGGGTACGGTGCGCACCACCGCCTGCACGTGGGGCGCATAGCTGCGGCCATAGTCCAGCATGGGCAACCACAGTGTCATGAGCAATACCCAGCCTAAGACTGTGCCACCTGCAGGCACGGCCAGACTTTTCCAGATGGCTGCACGGTGGCGGCGCGTGCGCCATATCACCAGCAAAATCCAGCCAATGGTGGCGGCTGTGGCGATCAGGAAAGGGAACAGCGCAAAGGAAGGCTCGAAGCCAATTGCCAAGCGTTGGACGTTGGCGGCCGGTTTGGCGGGAAACCCTGTCTGGACCGAAATCCACACCACCCAGATCGTGACCGCCGACGCAGTGAAGAAGAACAGCGTCATCCAGTCGATCAATGCGCCCAGGCTGCGTTTGAATGTCGGCAGTGCAAAGGCTGCCAGGGTGGCAATGCCAGGCAAGGCCAAAATCAGCGCTCGGTCATATTCCACGGTGAAAATGGTGCAAAACGCACCCACAACCCACAGCCACACGGGCCAGAGGAGGTGCGGGTTGTACTTGGGTTCACGCAGCTGCCAGCGCCAGCGCCACAACGCCCACAGTGCGAGCAGCCAGGCTGGCCAGCTGAACCACATCAGCAAGCGAGCCACGCTTTGCCAGTCACGGCCTTCGACCCAAGGATTGATCAGACGGTTCTCCCACTGACCGAGCAGCCATGCCGCAGCGGATGCCACTGCCATCGACAGCATCCACCATGCCGCCCAGCTGTAGCGGTGCTGGAGTTTGGGTGTCTGTACCGCAAGTGCCATCACCATGGCGCCCAAAGCCAGCACCACGGCCAGCGCAGGTGCTCCTGCCAAAGCCAGTGCCAGTGTGCCGAGCATGGCGGCGGCCGCCGACCGCCTGGGCTGCCACCACATGGCAGCCGCGGCATAAAACACCGTACTGACAGCAGACAACTGCACCAGGGTGTGGCTGGTTTCGTGTGAGAACTGGGCTAGGCCCAGACAAGCCAGAATGGCGAGCAGGCCACCGTCGGCCATGGCGCGTGCGTAATCGGTGGGCGATGCCTCACCGCCGAAAGCAAAGGCCACCGGTTGTGCCCCCGGCGTGCGCGCCAGGCTGAATACTGCGTGCCAGGTACACAGCAAGGCCAGACCCAGCAGCAGCATGAATGGCAGGCGTGCCACCAGATCCGGTGGCAGGGATGCCGGCATGAGTTTCAGTGCCCAGGCGCCGAGCCAGTATTGCAGCAGGCCCGGTGCCTGCGGGGCCAGGCCGTCGAGCGCAGGTTGCGTCCAGGTGCTGCTGCCTTGTGCCATGGCCTGCATATAGCCAAACGCTGCAATATCAACGTCGCGCCACGGTTCGCGCCCCACAAAACCGGCAAGGATGTAGGCGACGCACAGCAGCAGCATGATCCAGCGAGGCAGACTGCGAACAGCATTTTGGGCAACGATGGCGGGTGAGGGCGGATTCATGAAAACGGGATTTCCGTGTCTGTGAGCAGACATGGGAGTTAAATCAGGAGAAGACGGCGCTAAGCATGCCATGACTGGCGCAAGCGCGCTGCCGCGCAGATGGCTCAAACACTGTCAGTCTGGGCGTGTGCGACAGGTGCAATAAAAAAGGCAGCCAGGTTGCCCTGGCTGCCTTTTTGGCGAGGAAGTAAGGATTACTTCTTGCCGAAGCGATTGCGGAAACGCTCCACACGGCCACCCATGTTGTCCACAGACTTTTGTGTGCCAGTGTAGAAGGGGTGCGACTCAGAAGTGGTATCCAGCTTGAACAGAGGATATTCCTTGCCTTCGAAAGTCTCGGTTTCCTTGGTGTTCACGCAAGAACGTGTCACAAACTTGAAACCGTTGGACATGTCCACGAACAGAACTTCGCGGTAGTCGGGGTGGATGCCTTCTTTCATGATCTTCCTTTAGTCAACTGCGGCAGCCGTGTCGGACCCGAAGCAACCGTTGCCCCGAAAATGCATCCCACATACTTACCGCAAGAAAAGCCGCCCATTATAGCGAGCGGCAAAAAATTAATGCAAAGTCAATGGCTATTTCTGTTTAGCCGCCGCGACGCATCATGTCGAAGAACTCGACATTGTTCTTGGTCTGCTTCATGTTCTTGATCATGAGTTCCATGGACTCGATCTCGTCCATGTTGTACATGAACTGACGCAGGATGCGGGTCTTTTGCAGGATTTCGGGCGGCAGCAGCAGCTCTTCGCGGCGCGTGCCGCTCTTGGACAGCTCGATCGCAGGGAAGACACGCTTTTCGTACAGGCGGCGGCTGAGGTGGATTTCGCTGTTGCCCGTGCCCTTGAATTCTTCAAAGATCACTTCATCCATGCGCGAGCCGGTGTCAACCAAGGCGGTGGCGATGATGGTCAGCGAACCGCCTTCTTCCACATTGCGCGCTGCGCCAAAGAAGCGCTTGGGGCGATGCAGGGCGTTGGAGTCCACACCGCCGGAGAGCACCTTGCCCGAGGAGGGCACCACGTTGTTGTACGCACGGGCCAGACGGGTGATGGAGTCCAGCAGGATCACCACGTCCTTCTTCAGCTCGACCAGTCGCTTGGCGCGCTCAATCACCATCTCGGCCACGTGCACGTGGCGGGTGGCAGGCTCGTCAAAGGTCGAGGCAATGATTTCGCCGCGCACGGAGCGCTGCATTTCTGTCACTTCCTCAGGGCGCTCGTCCACCAGCAGCACCATCAGGTGCACGTCGGGGTTGTTGGCCGTGATGGCGTGGGCGATGTGCTGCATCATCATGGTCTTGCCGCTCTTGGGCGGTGCAACGATCAGCGCACGCTGGCCACGGCCAACCGGGGCGATGATGTCGATGATGCGGCCAGTGATGTTTTCTTCGGCCTTGATGTCGCGCTCGAGCTTCATCTGTTCCTTGGGGAACAGCGGCGTCAAGTTCTCGAACATCACCTTGTGCTTGTTGAATTCAGGTGGGTTGCCGTTGACTTTGTCCAGCTTGGTCAGCGCAAAGTAGCGCTCGCCATCCTTGGGCGTGCGCACTTCGCCTTCGATCATGTCGCCGGTGTGCAGATTGAAGCGGCGTACCTGGCTGGGCGAGATGTAGATGTCGTCAGTGCTGGCCGTGAAGCTGGTGTCAGGGCTGCGCAGGAAGCCAAAGCCGTCGGGCAGGATTTCCAGCACGCCGTCAGCGAATACCTGTTCACCTGCCTTGGCACGTTTTTTAATGATCGCGAACATCAGCTCTTGCTTGCGCATGCGGCCGGTGTTTTCAATTTCAAGCGCTTCGGCCTGCTTCAACACTTCAGACACGTGCAGTGCCTTGAGTTCGTTAAGGTGCATCTGGAGTTACTCCTGGCGGAGTTAAAAGAAATCTGGGGATGTGGCGAATGCCAGAGTAATCGGCGAGAGCGCAGTACGTCGGTGGCTTGCCAGGGTGATCTAGAAACGGCCGCCAATGCTCTGGGCCGTGATCAGGTTTCGATTATGACAGGAAAAGATTACAAACTGCACACTACTTTTTGTGTCGCTTGGTTTGCATGGTGTGCAAGACAGGCTGCCATGGCCTTTTTTGCTTGGACACCAGGTGAAGTCCCAGCCTGCATGGAGCAGCAGGCTGGGGTGTGCGTCGGTTGCTCAGGCGACGTGCTGGTCGATAAAAGCGGTCAGTTGGGGCTTGGGCATGGCGCCCACTTTGGTGGCCACCAGTTCGCCGTTCTTGAACACCATCAGTGTGGGAATGCCGCGGATGCCGAACTTGGCGGGGATTTCGCGGTTTTCGTCCACGTTCATCTTGGCAATGGTGATCTTGCCTTCGTAGGTCTGGGCGACGTCGTCCAAAATGGGAGCAATCATCTTGCAGGGGCCGCACCATTCGGCCCAGTAGTCAACCAGTACCGTGGTACCGGGCTGCAGCACATCAGCTTCAAAGCTGGCATCAGTGACGTGCTTGATGAGTTCGCTTGCCATGAGGTGTTCCTTGTTGTGAATGTTGGGGCGAGTGCGTTCAAGTTCGCACAGAAAAAACTTCCAATAATTGTGACAGAAACCAATGTCCGGACATGCCAAATGGATTGGGTCGTGGCGCTTTTGCGCCTCTGAAGGTTGGCAATCGCAAACAGGTTGCAGCACAAGGGCATGGCAGGGCATGGGGTAAGGCGGGCGCGTTATGCTGCCTGCCCTTCGGGCCGCAAGCGCCCTTGTACTGTGTGAATGATTGGGTTGTATATGTCTGCTGCCATGCTGCCAGCGTTGAAATGTGATGTCGCGATTGTGGGGGCCGGCCCTGCGGGTCTGATGGCGGCAGAAGTCTTGTCGGCCCAGGGCGTGCAGGTGCATGTGTTTGACGGCAAGGCGTCGGTGGGGCGCAAGTTCTTGCTGGCAGGCAAGGGAGGGCTGAACCTTACGCACTCGGAAGCATTTGCACGTTTTGTCGAGCGCTATGGCGCGGCGCAACCCATGCTGCAGCCCCTGCTGCAGGACTTTGGTGCTGAACAGTTGCGTGGCTGGGCAGAAGGCCTGGGTATTGGAACGTTTGTCGGCACGTCGGGCCGAGTGTTTCCCACGGACATGAAGGCTGCCCCTTTGCTGCGTGCATGGCTGGCCCGCTTGCGGGCACAGGGTGTGGTGTTTCACATGCGCCATCTGTGGAAGGGCTGGAATGCCGAGCAGGCCTTGGTGATGGAAACTCCTGAGGGTGTACGGCCTGTGCAGGTCAAGGCCACCTTGCTGGCGCTGGGTGGCGGCAGCTGGGCGCGCCTGGGTTCCGATGGCGCCTGGTTGCCCTGGTTGCAGGCCAAGGGCGTGCAGGTGGCGGCACTGCAATCGAGCAATTGCGGCTTTGATGTGGGGCAGCCCGTTAGCGAAGCTGCCGAGCCTTCGCGCCGTGCTTTCTTTCAGGAACTGGTGGGACGCAAGCCGATGCCCGAAACGGGCTGGAGTCCTTTGTTGACCGAGCGTTTCGCAGGCGCGCCGCTGAAGTCGGTGGCCATCCGTTTCACGGACAGCCTGGGGCGCAGTTTTGAGCGCCGTGGCGAGTTCGTGGCAACGGCCACTGGCGTGGAGGGCAGTCTGATCTACGCGCTTTCGAACCTGCTGCGGGATGAGATTTCGCGACACGGCAGCGCCACTTTCGAGCTGGATCTGCTGCCTGCTTTCTCGGCGGAAAAAGTGCTGCAGGAAGTGCGCCACCCGCGCGGTTCGCGCAGTTTGTCGAATCACCTCAAAGGCCGCTTGGGGCTGGATGGGGTGAAGCTGGCGCTGCTTTATGAAGTGCTGAGCAAGGAGTCGATGCAGGACCCCGTCAAGCTGGCGCAGGCCATCAAATCCCTGCCCATCACCGTAGTGGCCGTGCGCCCCATGGATGAAGCCATCAGCACCGCAGGTGGGGTGATGTGGGCTGCCCTTGATGAGCACTTGATGTGCAAGGCGCTGCCCGGGGTGTTCTGTGCGGGCGAGATGATTGACTGGGAAGCGCCCACTGGCGGTTATCTGCTGACGGCCTGTTTTGCCACTGGCGTGCGTGCTGCGCGCGGTATTCACAGTTTTATCAATAGCTGAAAATATAGCTGCAAACGCTTTACTACATTGGTTTTCAGATATAAATGTGTACGAAAACAAGACTGGGCAAGCGTAAACAGCTATTCTTTTAACGCATTCTGTCAATACCTCGTGCGGAAAACGCGCGGAAAAATGTGTCAGCGCGCCCTTGTCCTCTTCAGTGCAGACTTTGCCTGTGCATGACAATGCGTGCATGCAAACCAGCCGCGATGTTCTAGAGCGCTTTCAGGCACCGATTTATTTTGCTGCCGTGGCGGTGGCAGCCGTTTTCGCCACAACCGTGGAGGGCACGCAAAACTGGGAATCAGCGATCAACCCGGCGCTGGCTCTGATGCTCTACGTCACTTTTTTGCAAATGCCCCTGTCAGTGCGGGCCAGTGCAATCCCATCCATGCGGTTCCTGGTGGCTTTGCTGGTGACCAACTTTGTGGCCATTCCCCTGCTGGTGCTGGCATTGAGTCACTGGCTGCCATCAGACCAGATGCTGCGTTTTGGCGTGCTGCTGGTGCTGCTGGCGCCATGCATCGATTATGTGGTGACGTTTGCCTACATGGGCAAGGCCGATACGCGGCTGCTGCTGGCGGCCACGCCTGTCTTGCTGGTGGTGCAGATGCTGTTGCTGCCCTTGTACATGGGCGCGATTCTGGGGCGGGAAGCTGCTGCGCTGGTGCAGCTCCAGCCGTTTGTGCACGCGTTTGTGTGGCTGATTGTCCTGCCTTTGCTGCTGGCTGCGCTGACGCAGCGATGGGCGGCCCGCACTGCACTGGGCGCACGGCTGCAGGCAGGCCTGGGGCTGCTGCCCGTACCTGCCACTGCCATGGTGCTGTTCGTGGTGATGGCTGTCGTCGTGCCACAGTTGGATGCCGCTCGGGAGGCGGCCAAGGCGGTGTTGCCGGTCTACGTGGCCTTTGCGGTGCTGGCGCCGCTCGTGGGGTGGTGGATGGCCAAGGCATTCCGTCTGCCAGCCGAGGCAGGGCGCGCCGTGGCTTTCAGCGCTGGCACTCGCAATTCCCTGGTGGTGCTGCCGCTGGCATTGGCGGTGCCGGGCGCGCTGCCGGTGCTGCCCGCCGTGATCGTCACCCAAACGCTGACAGAGTTGCTCAGCGAATTGGTCTACATCAAGCTGGCGCCCAAGCTGAGGTGATGGGGCTGGTGGATGAGCGGACTTCAGCCAGGGTTGCCGACTGCCTCGAAAGCAGACGCAAGAATGCCTGTCTCATTCACAGAGAACACGGGGCATCAAGGGGAAGATGGGATGCGCAGTCTTTGATTGCCAAAGAAATCCCGTAGAGAGGTTGACAAGCCTTACCTCGGCACTGGTTTCACAGTTAGGGCTGCTTGGTTCCCCACCTGACCCGGT
>JAEYRT010000178.1 GCA_023435325.1 Pseudomonadota bacterium
CAGCAGGCACTGCGCGCGCATGCAGCTGCTGCGGAGCAGGGCTGGGATCTGGAGCAGTTGCAGTGGCTGGACCACATCGGTGCCCAATTGCTCTGGACCCACTGGCAACGCCAGTGGCCTGCGCAGCTGCGTGCCACGGAAGTGCAGCGCGCCATGTTGCAGCGCATTGCGCACTTTCAGCAGCCGGAGCCACCCCGGGCCAGAGCGTTGACCTTGATGGACCGCGTCAACCAGTTGGGCCTGCTGGTGCTGCATGGGCTGGACCACCTCCAGCATCTGGTGCAGTTGATTGGGCAACTGGTGCTGGATGGCTGGTATCTGCTGCGGCACCCCCGCAAGGGTCCATGGCGCGATTTTTCCGGCCATCTCTACACCATGGGGGCCACCGCCTTGCCGATCACGGCACTGGTGGGCTTTCTGATTGGTGTGGTGCTGGCGTACCTGATGGCGCTGCAGTTGCGACAGTTCGGCGCGGAAGCCTTCATCGTGGACATTCTGGGCATTTCGCTGATCCGCGAGCTTGGGCCGCTGCTGGGCGCCATTTTGGTGGCGGGACGCAGCGGCTCGGCCATCACCGCGCAGATCGGCGTGATGCGGGTGACCGAGGAGCTGGACGCCATGCGCGTCATGGGCATACGCCATGGTTTCCGTCTGGTCATGCCGCGGGCCATGGCGCTGGCGCTGGCCATGCCGCTGATCAGCCTGTGGACCACGGTGGCCGCGCTGGCCGGTGGCATGCTGGCGGCAGACCTGACCATGGACATCACCGCGGGTTACTTCATGCAGGCATTGCCTGACGCTGTGCGCGTCAGCAACCTGGTGCTGGCGATGGGCAAATCCATCGTGTTCGGGGTGCTGATTGCGCTGATCGGTTGCCACTGGGGCTTGCGGGTGGAACCCAATACGCAGAGCCTGGGGGCGGGGACGACGGCATCGGTGGTCTCCTCCATCACCATGGTCATCATTGTGGACGCCGTGTTTGCCATTGCGTTCAAAGACGTGGGGTTCTAAGCCATGGTTGCCGAAATGCACAGCACCAGCTCCGATCTCCACTCTGCACCGCCTGTCGTGGAGGTGGACAAGCTCTGGAGCATCTTTGGCGAAGGTGACAAAGCCTTCGCCGTGCACCAGGATCTGGATCTGACCGTGCAGCAAGGCGAGATGCTGTCCATTGTCGGGGGCTCAGGCACGGGCAAGACCGTGCTGTTGCGCCAGATTCTGGGCCTGCTGCAGCCGGGCAAGGGAACCGTCACCACGCTGGGGCGGCCGGCCGCCGAACTGTGCCAGGAAGGCGCTGCAGCCCGGGTGGGCATGTTGTTCCAGCACGGGGCCCTGTACTCGGCTTTCAATGTGCTGCAGAACATTGGTTTTGCGCTGCGCGAACAGGGAACGCTGCCCGATGCCATGGTCGATGAAGCGGCCATGATCAAGCTGCAGATGGTCGGGCTTCGGCCAGAACATGCCACACGCATGCCGGCCGATCTTTCGGGGGGAATGGTCAAGCGCGTCGCCTTGGCGCGGGCCTTGATCATGGATCCGCCACTGCTGCTGCTTGATGAACCCACCGCAGGTCTGGACCCCACCAGCTCCGACGAATTTTGCGAGCTGTTGCGCAATCTGCATGCCGAGCTGGGCCTGACCATGATCATGGTGACCCACGATCTGGATACGCTGTTCGCACTGTCCAGCCGGGTGGCCGTGCTGGCAGAAAAGCGGGTGCTGGTTACGGGCACGCCGCAGGAGGTGGCGCAGTTTGCCCACCCATTTACCGAAACTTTCTTTCAAGGGGAGCGCGGCCGCCGTGCCATGGCGCCCGCCCCGATTGGAGGCGCCTGAACATGGAAAACAAATCCCACGCCATGGCCGCAGGCAGCTTTGTGCTGGTGCTGGCGGCATTGCTGGCTGCGCTGGCCCTGTGGCTGACGCGCGACCGGCATGAATATCAGCTGTATGAACTCTCGACCAAGGACGCCATCAGCGGGCTGCAGGAGCAGGCGACCGTCCGCTACAAGGGCGTGGCCGTAGGCAAGGTGACCAACATCACCTTCGACCAGTTGCAGCAGGGCAATGTGCTGATCCGCATTGCCGTGGACAGCAAGGCACCTGTCTCCACGACCGGCACCTATGCCATGCTGGGTTACCAGGGCGTGACCGGCATCGCGCACATTCAGCTGGACGACATCACCGAGCCCGTGGAGGTGCTGCCCCCCGGTGAAAGTGGCTTGCCCCGCCTGCCCATGAAATCCTCGCCGCTGAGTGTGCTGGCCGACCAGGGCATGACGATTCTCAGCAAGGTCGATGAAGCCACCAAGCGCATCAACCAGCTGCTCGGCGATGAAAACCAGGCACGTTTCAGCAGCCTGCTGGGCAATCTCTCGGAAGCCGCGGGCAATGTCAGCGAAGTGACCCAGACCATGAACACCACGATTCGCGAGCAGATTACACCCGCGGTGCAAGAGTTCCCGGGTATGGCCAAGGATGCGCGCCGGGCCATGCAGGCCATGGAGCGTGCAGGCAATGAAGCCAGCGCACTGGCCGTGGAAGTGCAGCAGATGGCGCGTTCCATCCAGGGGCCAGGAGGGGCGCTGGATCAGCTCACGCAGGGCACGCAATCCATTGCACGCTCGGCGGAGCGCTTTGATCGCGCCACCTTGCCCGGCATCAGCCAGGCAGCCAGCGATGTCTCCGCAGCAGCGCGCCAACTGGGCAGCGCGGTATCGGGCATCGGTGACAACCCCCAGTCTCTCATTTACGGTGTGGGCGAGCAGCGGCCGGGCCCTGGCGAACCCGGTTTCGTCGCTCCTGTGCCCGCCCCCTAAGGAGCCTAAGGAGCATGTGTATGGCAAAGACTTTTTCTTCTTGGCGCGGCGCCTGGTGTGTCGCCGTACTGGCTCTGGGCATGACGGCATGCAGCAGCCTGCCCCAGCCGCCGCAAGCTGTGGTGCGCTATGACCTGGGGGTCGCGCCAGCGCTCTCCACCCCCGTTGTGGCGGCGTCAGCGTCAGCGCTGGCACCTATCGCTTTGGGGCCCATCCAGACACCGCTGCAGGCCGATGGCAATACCGCTGTGCGCTATCGCCTGGCGTATGCCGATGCGCAGGTATTGCATGCGTACACGCAGGCCCGCTGGTCCTTGCCGCCAGGCACCATGGTGTTGCAGCGCCTGCGTGAGCACCTGAGTGAGGGCGGGCGCATTGTGCTGTCTGCCGAACCAGGCGCAATTCCGCCGAGCGTGCAAGGCCGGCAGGTGCCGGTGCTGCATCTTGCGCTGGAAGAATTCAGCCAGGTCTTCAGCAGCGTGCAGGACAGTGTGGGCTGGGTGCGGGTGCGTGCCACCTTGGTAGACCCCGCACCGCAAGGCGATGTGCTCCTGGCCCAGCAAGTGTTTGACGTGCGCCA
>JAEYRT010000239.1 GCA_023435325.1 Pseudomonadota bacterium
AGGGCTTCCTGGGCGGCTGCGCCCAGGTCGTTGCCCGCTGCCAGCAAGGCAGTCAGCGCCGCCGACAAGGTGTCGCCCGCGCCGTTGAAACTGCCCTCGAACAGTTCGAACTTGCTGCTGCCGATCACGGTTTCCGTGGAAGCCAGCACGTTGTCGATGTGCTGCTCCGGCTGCGGTATGCCAGTCACCAGCACAAACGGCACGTCCAGCGCTTCGGCCGCCTTGGCGATATCACGGGCCGTAGGGGGGCGACGCTGGCTCCAGTCGGGCAGCAGCCAGCGGCTCAGCGTGCCATGGTTGCCCACCAGTACCGAAGTCTGCGGCATCACCAGGGCCTGGAAGGCATCGAGGTACTCTTCCAAACCATCGCCATGCCACCACGACAGGTCCGGCATGTAGCTGATGATGGGAATGTCGGGGTAGTCGCTGGCCAGCTCGGCGATTGCAGCCAGGTTGGCCGGGCTGCCGGCAAAGCCGACCTTGATGGCACGCACGGGAATGTCCTCCAGCACGGTACGCGCCTGATCGGTGACGGTTTCGTCATCCATGGCACTGTGCGAGAACACGTGGCTGGTGTCACGAATGATGACGCCCGTGACCACGGCCACCGGGTGGCCGCCGACCGAGGCAATGGTGGTGATGTCTGCCGTCAAGCCGCCTGCACCGCTGGGGTCGCAGGCATTGAAACACATGACGCACATGGGCTGTGCCAGCACGGTTTCGGCGTTGTCGGGGGAAGGTTTTGCAGTTGGAACTGCTGGGGGCTGAAATGCCATGCGTTGTCCCAATCAGCGCCTCTTTGTCAAGAGGGCTTTGGAGGTGCCTAGATACAATCGTCCCATTCTATTGGAAGCGACTTGAAGCTGTGACTGACCCTAAGACTTGGATGTGTTTGATTTGTGGCTGGATTTATGACGAGGCGGCGGGAGATCCCGAGCACGGCATTCCAGCAGGCACGCGTTGGGAGGATGTGCCCGAAGACTGGACTTGCCCGGAATGTGCCTGTGGCAAGGCGGATTTTGAAATGGTGGCTATTTAGGACGAGGCAAAAAGCTGCTCCTATAGCGCAGGTGGGCATGCAGGTGCATGCCAGCTGTAGCAAAGAAAAGAGAGCTGTTGGCGCAGCCAGTGCTTCGTTTTCAGATGCAAAGCATGCTGAAACCGAGCATTGGCAAACGCTAGCAGCTATTTTTTCGGGAGAAAGTTGCTGCTCCAGGGAAATACCGCAGTGGCTGCGCCGCGATGGTTCCTCGCTAAAATACGCCGCTATGCCCGCTGAATCTGCGCCTATCAATCTGACGCACCATTTCCTGATCGCCATGCCCGGTCTGGAGGATGAGTCCTTTTCTCGCAGCGTGGTGTATTTGTGTGAGCACAACGAGCGCGGCGCGCTCGGGCTGATCATCAACAAGCCTTCCACGCTGAGCCTGCAATCCTTGCTGAGCAAGATCGATTTGCCTTTGGGTCGTGAAGACCTGCAAGAAGACTTGGTGCTGCGCGGTGGCCCCGTGCAAACCGACCGCGGCTTTGTGCTGCACGACCCCATCATCATCGAAGGCGCTGACGCCAATGAATCGGCCTATGCCTCGACGCTGAGCATTCCCGGAGGGCTGGAGATGACCACCTCCAAGGACGTGCTGGAAGCCATTGCCAATGGTGCCGGCCCGCGCCGCGTGGTGGTCACGCTGGGCTATGCCTCCTGGGGCGAAGGGCAGCTGGAGTCCGAATTGGGTGAAAACGCCTGGCTGACTGTCAGCGCCGACCCCCAGGTGATCTTCGAAACACCGGCGGAAGAGCGCTACAACAAGGCCCTGGGCCTGCTGGGGCTGCAGCCCTGGATGTTGTCCCCCGAAGCAGGACGCGCATGAACCCCGACACTTCTTCCACACGGCCCAGCAACGCTGCTGCGCAGGCCGTGGATTTTCCTGCGCACATCCAGCAGTTTCTGGCCTTTGACTTTGGTACCAAACGCACGGGCGCTGCCTCGGGCAACCGCATTTTTGGCGGTGCCAGCCCGCTGCCTACCATCAAGGCTGAAGGGGCGGATGCACGCTTTGCTGCGATTGAAAAACTGATCAAGGAATGGCAGCCCCAGGCCTTGGTCATTGGTGTGCCTTATCACCCCGATGGCGCACCGCATGAGAACACTGCCCGCGCGTTGAAGTTTGGTCGCCAGTTGCGTGGCCGCTTCAACCTGCCAGTTTATGAAGTGGATGAACGCTACAGCACCACCGAAGCCCTGGCGGGTGGTGCCAAAGATGCTGATGCTGCATCGGCCTGCATCATCTTGGAGCAATTTTTGAGGAGCATTGCATGAGTCTTTCCGCTGGATCTTTGGTGCTGGATGCTGAAGCCCTGTACAAGGAACTGCTGCGCGGCGTGCGCAGCCTGATGGGGCCCAACACCCAATTGGCAGGTGTGGCTTCGGGCGGCGCATGGTTGGTGGAGCGCCTGCACAAGGATCTGGGGCTGGAAGGCAAGCCTGGCGTGCTGTCTTCGGCCTTGCACCGTGATGATTTCGCGCAGCGCGGCATGGCGCAAAGCGTGCAAACCCAGCTGGATTTTGATGTGAATGGCGCCGACATCCTGGTGCTGGACGATGTGCTCTACACCGGCCGCACCGTGCGCGCCATCTTGAATGAGTTGTACGACTATGGCCGCCCCGGTTGCGTGCGCCTGGCCGTACTGGTGGACCGAGGGGGGCGCGAGCTGCCCGTGGCCGCCGAGTTTGCCGCCGCCCGCGTCGCGTTGCCGGCCAGCCAATCGCTGGCACTGGCACGTGCAGAAGACGGCACCTTCCAATTTGAAGTCAAAGAGGCATGAACGTGCTGTACAAGCGCAACCCCCAACTGAACAAGAACGGCGAGTTGATCCACTTGCTCTCCACGGAAGGGCTGTCCAAGGACATCCTGACCCAGATTTTGGACACGGCGGAAAACTTCGTCAGCGTCAACGATCGCGAAGTCAAGAAAGTGCCGCTGCTGCGCGGCAAGAGCGTGTTCAATCTGTTCTTTGAAAACAGCACGCGTACGCGCACGACGTTCGAGATTGCGGCCAAACGCCTGTCGGCCGACGTGTTCAACCTCGACATTGCACGTTCTTCGACCGCCAAGGGGGAGACGCTGCTGGACACCATCGACAACCTGTCGGCCATGGCAGCCGATATTTTTGTCGTGCGCCACAGTGAATCGGGTGCCCCTTACCTGATCGCCCAGCACGTGGCGCCCCACGTACATGTGGTCAACGCCGGTGACGGCCGTCACGCACACCCGACCCAGGGTCTGCTGGACATGTACACCATCCGCCACTACAAGAAGGATTTCTCGAATCTGCGCGTGGCGATTGTGGGCGACGTGTTGCACTCGCGTGTGGCGCGCTCGGACATCCATGCGCTGACCACCTTGGGCGCAGCTGAAGTGCGCGTGGTCGGCCCCCGCACGCTGGTGCCCTCGGATATGAGCAGCATGGGTGTGCGTGTGTTCCACAACCTAGAAGAGGGTATCAAGGACTGCGACGTCATCATCATGCTGCGCTTGCAAAACGAGCGCATGAGCGGTGCGCTGCTGCCTTCGAGCCAGGAGTACTTCAAGAGCTTTGGTTTGAGGGAAAAGCGCCTGGAGCTGGCCAAGCCCGACGCCATCGTCATGCACCCCGGTCCTATCAATCGCGGCGTGGAGATTGACTCCGCCGTAGTCGATGGACCGCAGGCCGTGATCCTGTCGCAGGTGACGTTCGGTATTGCGGTACGTATGGCCGTGATGTCGATCGTGGCGGGGAACGAGGCGTAATTGTTTTGATAGCTGCCAGTGCTGATGTATCAAGTGCTAGCAGCCAATTTGGTGTGTGACCATGAAAATCTTGATTCAAAACGGCCGCGTGATTGATCCGGCCCGTGGTTTTGACCAGGTGTGTGATGTGGCCGTGGCGGCTGGCCGTGTAGTAGCCATCGGTAAGGCGCCCGCCGGTTTTGAGGCCGATCGCGTGATCGACGCGACTGGTCAGTGGGTGTTGCCTGGTCTGGTCGATCTTGCCGTGCGTCTGCGCGAGCCTGGTTATGAGCACGAAGGCATGTTGGCTTCCGAAATGGCGGCCAGCGTGGCTGGCGGTGTGACCAGCCTGGTGTGCCTGCCTGATACCGACCCTGTGCTCGACGAGCAGGGCTTGGTGGAAATGCTCAAGTTCCGTGCTGAAAAACTGCATCAGTCGCGCCTGTTCCCCATGGGTGCGCTGACCAAGGGGCTGAAGGGCGAAGTGCTGACCGAAATGGCCGAGTTGACCGAATCGGGCTGCGTGGCTTTTGGGCAGGCCGATACACCGCTGTCCAGTATCACTACCCTGGGGCGTGCGCTCAACTACGCCAACACTTTCGGTTATGCCGTGTGGTTGCGCCCGCAGGACAAGGATTTGGGCAAGGGCGTAGCAGCCAGTGGTGCACTGGCCACCCGCATGGGCTTGTCCGGTGTGCCCGTGGCGGCAGAAACCATTGCGCTGCACACGATTTTTGAGCTGATCCGTGGCTCGCAAACACGTGTGCACCTGTGCCGCATTTCCAGCGCTGCGGGGGTGGAGCTGGTGCGCAAGGCCAAGGCCGAGGGCATGAATGTGACGGCCGATGTGTCGATCAACAGCCTGCATCTGACGGAAAACGACATTGGCTACTTTGACAGCAGCGCACGCTTGATTCCCGTGCTGCGTCAGCAGCGTGACCGTGATGCGCTGTCTGCCGCGCTGGCCGATGGCACGATTGATGCACTGGTGTCCGACCACTGCCCCGTGGACGATGATGCCAAGGTGCTGCCGTTTGCCGAGGCAGAAGCAGGCGCTACTGGCGTGGAGCTGCTGTTGTCGCTGGCTGTGAAGTGGTCGCAGGACAGTCAGGTGCCTTTGGTGCGTGCATTGGAGGTGGTCACTGCAGCACCTGCACGTCTGCTGGGCAATGCGCTGGGAACCTTGCAGGCCAGCCTGGGTCAGTTGGTAGAAGGCGGTGTGGCCGATCTGTGTGTGGTGAACCCACAGGCAGCGTGGACTGTGGCACCTGCCGAGCTGCACAGCCAAGGCAAATGCACGCCGTTTGCAGGCTATGAACTGCCGGCGCGCGTGCAGTGGACCATGGTGAATGGCCACATTGCTTTCGAGCGCAATTAATCCGCACAGCGAAAGGCCCGTGCTGTGAGGAGGATGAACTAAGAAACACTGGGAGGGAAAGCCTGATGGCGGGTACTTTGCGTGCAATGGGACGTTTTTCGCGCATGCTGTGGCATGCACTCAAGGGCGTGCGCATCGCGCGCAAAGGCATGGACCATCTGGATGCAGGCGCACAACAGCGCCAAGTGGAGGACTGGGCCCGTGCATTTCTCAGTGAAGCAGGGGTTCAGCTGCGTATCGAGGGGCATCCAGTGGCTCAGGGGCCGGTGCTGCTGGTCGCCAATCACCAGTCGTGGCTGGACATCCCCACATTGCATGCGGCACGCCACTGTCGCTTTATCTCCAAGGCCGAAATTGCCAACTGGCCTATCGTGGGTCACTTGGCGCGTGCGGCAGGGACACTTTTTGTCAAGCGCAGCTCGCGTCGCGATACCCAGCGCACCGTGCAGGCCATGACCGGGGCGCTTCAAGATGGTGACATTCTGGCTGTATTCCCCGAAGGCACCACAGGCAATGGCCGTGAACTGCTGCCCTTTCACGGCAATATGCTGCAAGCAGCGATTGATGCCGACGTGGCCGTGCAACCGGTGGCGATGACCTTCGTGGATGCACACACGGGCCTGCGTTCGTTCATCCCCTGTGAGGCCTACGATGATGAACCGATGCTGCGCAGCTTGTGGCGCACCATACGCACCGACAAGCTGATTGCCGTCGTGCATTACGGCACGCCGGAAAAAGCCAATGGCCGTGACCGCCGTACCTGGGCGCAGGACTTGCAGGTCCGGGTCGATGCCCTGCGTCAACCTG
>JAEYRT010000279.1 GCA_023435325.1 Pseudomonadota bacterium
CTTCATTGCCTTGGGCCAGCACGGACAGCGGCTGGGTCAGGGCTGCCGCGCCTGCGGCGGCAGCGCCCAGCATCAGGCTGCGGCGGTGGTGAGAAATGCGTTGCTGTGCCATACGTGTCTCCTGAGAATGGGTGGATCGACAAGAAAAAGTGGCGCAAAGACTTCAATTGCGGAAAGGCCACAGGTGGAAAAACCGGCGCACACGGCGCCACATTTCTGCGAGCCCCAGCGGCTCAAAGACCAGAAAACCGATGATCAGTGCGCCAAAGATCACCAGGCGCACGGGGGAGAGAAACACGGTCAGCTCGCTGCCGCCGGGCAGCAGATCCACGATGAGCTTGAGCAGCTCGGGCACCATGGTCATGAAAACTGCACCGAGAATGCCGCCCAGGATGGAGCCCATGCCGCCGACGATGATGGCGGCCAGAAAGAAAATCGACATGGACAGCGGGAAGCTCTCCGGTGTGACCACGCGGAAGAAGTACACCCACAAGCCACCTGCAATACCTGCGTAAAACGAGGACAGGCCAAAGGACAGCAGCTTGTAGCGCAGCAGCGCAATGCCCAGCACCTCGGCGGAAATGTCGCGGTCGCGGATGGCAATAAAGGCCCGGCCGATGCGTGTGCGAAACAGGTTGGCCGCGCCCAGCAGCATCAGGAGGGTGACAGGCACGATCAGCCAGTACAGGCGAAACGAGGTGTCCAGCTCCAGACCGAAAAGCTGGGCCGGTGTGATCGACAGGCCCGCCGTGCCGCCCGTGATTTTCAGGTTGGCAAACAGGAAGTGGGCGATGAAGGAGGCAGCAATCGTGGCAATGGCCAGATACAGACCCTTCACGCGCAGCGACGGAATGCCCACGATGATGCCGCCCAGCATGGCGACCACGCCACCGGCCAGCAGGTTCAGCGCAAACGGCGTGCCCCAGCGGGTCTGCAGGATGGCGACGGTGTAGGCGCCAAGGCCCATGAAGGCTGCCTGCCCCAGGCTGACCAGACCGGTATAGCCTGTGAGAATGTTCAGGCCCGTGGCGCTGGCCACATTGATGGCCACCAGGCATGCCATGTACATCCAGTAGTCGCTGGCCATGAACGGGAACAGCACCAGCAGCGCCGCACCGATCACCAGCCAGACCTTTTGCGTGCGCGAGTCAAACAGCGCCGCATCTGCCACATAACTTTCCTTGAGGGTTCCGATACGCATGGTGTTGTGCCCTTACAGACGTTCAATCTCGTGGGTGCCGAACAGGCCGTACGGTCGGGCCATGAGGATGACCACCAACACGACAAAGGTGGCCAGCAGTTTGTATTCGCCACCCAGGTAGGCTCCGGCCAGGGCTTCCACCAGACCAATGAGCAGTCCGGCAATGAGGGCACCCAGCACGCTGTCCAGCCCGCCCACGATGACCACCACCAGCACGGACAGGCCAAATACGCCCATGCTGGAGGAGATGCCGCCAATGGAGCCGACGATGATTCCCGACAGCGCCGCCAGCATGGCCGATGCCACCCAGGCCAGCGAAAATACGCGCGGCACATTGATGCCCACGGAGTAGGCCGCCGCCTGGTCGCTGGCCGTGGCGCGCAGGGCCACACCGCCGCGCCAGAAGCGGAACAGCAGCAGGACTGCCGCGATGAATACGGCCGCTACGACGGCGCCCCAGAACACCTTGGGCGCCAGAAAGGCCTCGCCGACCATGATGGGCTCGTTGGGCATGAACTCTGGCAGGCGGCGCTGGTCGGCCGTCCAGATCATTTCCACGATGCCGATGAGCACCGACGACAGTCCCACCGTGACCATGAACACGGAAATCGGCGGCTCGCCCAGCAATGGACGGATCATGGTGCGCTCGATGCCAGCACCCAGCAGTCCGCAGGCCAGCACGGCGGCTGGTATGGCCAGCCACAGCGGCAGGGCCCACATGGCCGCAAAGGTGAAGAAGAGGTAACCGCCCATCATCAGCATCTCGCCGATGGCGATGTTCACGACGCGCGTGGCCTTGTAAACGATGACAAAAGCCAGTGCCGCCAGTGCATACAGACCGCCGCTGGCCAGGCCCGTGAGAGAGATTTCAAACAGATAGGCCCAGTCCATCATGCGACTCCTGCCGTACGGGTTGCGGGATGGGCCAGGGCCTGCAGCTTGCGGCGCAGCTCACCCACATCGCCGGAGCCCAGGTAAGCGCGGTTGACCTCGGGATCGGCCTGCACCAGCGCAGGCGTGCCCTGGGCAATGACCTGGCCGAAATTCAGCACCACCACATGGTCCGACAGGTCCATCACCATGCCCATGTCATGCTCCACCATGAGCACGGTGACTCCCCATTCGGCACGCACATCCAGGATGAAGCGCGCCATGTCTTCCGTCTCTTCGCGGTTCATGCCGGCCACAGGCTCGTCGAGCATCAGGATTTCAGGCTGCATGGCCAGCGCACGCGCCATTTCCACACGCTTTTGCAGGCCGTAGGACAGGGCGGAAACGGGCGCATTGCGGATATGGTCGATCTCCAGGAAGTCGATGATGCGCTCCTCGATATCACGGCGCAGCTCGGCCTCTTCCCTGCGGGCGCGGCCCATGTAAAACAGCGCATCGAAGACATTGGTCTTGAGGTGGGCGTGGCGGCCCAGCTTGATGTTGTCCAGCACCGTCATGCCACGAAACAGGGCAATGTTCTGAAAACTGCGCCCCAGCCCCAGCTTGGCACGCTGGGGCGCAGGCAGCCGGGTGATGTCCTGGCCGCGGAAGCGGATGCTGCCGGCCGAAGGGCGGTAAAAGCCCGAAATTGTGTTGAACAGCGAGGTCTTGCCTGCACCATTGGGGCCGATGACGGCGGTGATGGAGCCTGGCTGCACGGCAAAGCCCACACCCGACAAGGCCTTCACTCCCCCGAACGCCAGGGTGACGCCATCGACTTGCAGCAAGGGTTGCGCGCCGTCGTGCCTGCTGCCAGCTTGTCGTGTCTCCATCGGTTTCCTCTACACATGCGGTTGCTGCCGGTGCTGCCATTACTCTTGCGTAGGCAGGTTACTTTCAAGTAGATTCTGTGAAAGGGGCAGGGTTGGCGCATGCGGGCTTTCCCGCGACATCAGGGGTATGGAGATGGGGATTTCTACTAGGACTGCGGCGCGCCAACAACGTGCCGAACCGCTTGCCGAATCGGCGCAGCCTGCCGCATCGCCATGGGCTGATGTGCCTGACCGTGCCACGCAGCGTGAGGCCAAGCGGCAGGCCGTATTGAGCACGGCTGCGCAGCTGTTCAACGAACGCGGTTTTGCTGCCACGTCGCTGGATGACATTGCGGCACGCCTGGGGGTGTCCAAGCCCACGCTGTACTACTACGTCAAGAGCAAGGACGAGATCTTGCTGTCCTGCGTGCGCCAGGGTCTGCACATGACGCTGGAGGGCATCGAGGCCTCACGTCTGGCCGGAGGCAATGCACTGGATCAGCTGCGAGCCTGCATGGCGGTATATGCGCGCATCGTCACCCAGCCTTTTGGCATGTGCCTGATCCGTGTGGGTGATGAACAGGTGCCGCCGGACAGCCGCAAGGAGCTGCGTCGCATGAAGTCGGCCATTGATCAGGAGTTCCGCCGCCTGGTGGCCCAAGGCGTCAAGGAAGGCGTGCTTGCGCCGTGCGACCCCAAAATGGCGGCTTTCATGATCGCCGGGGCCTTGAGCTGGATTGGCCGCTGGTACCAGCCCGACGGGGCCTATGACGTGGAAACCATTGTGTCGCAGAGCACCGATCTGCTGCTGTCCGGTGTGCTGCGGCGCACATAGCAAGGCAACGGGAAAAGAGGGGGTGTGAAAAAAAAGAGCAGCCAGCGCTTGTGCAATCAGGTTTTCGAATAGTTTTCTATCTGAAACCTTTGCCCGTCAAGCGCTGGCTGCTCTTTTTTAGTTGGCCTGTTTAGCTGTTTAGCTGTTTAGCGGGTGAGGGCGGCCTTGACGGCGGCCGACACCAGGCCCATATCGGCCTTGCCTGCCAGCTCGGTCTTGACCTTGCCCATCACCTTGCCCATGTCGCCGGGGCCGGAAGCGCCCAGCTCGGCCACGATGGCCTGCACGGCGGCAGTGATGTCAGCTTCGGACATGCGTTCGGGCAGGTAGACCTTGAGCACTTCCATCTCGGCCTTCTCCACATCGGCCAAGTCTGCGCGGTTGGCGGTTTCATAAGCGGCGATGGAGTCTTTGCGCTGCTTGATCAGTTTGTCGACGATGGCGATGATGGCTGCGTCATCCAGCTCCACGCGCTCGTCCACTTCCTTTTGCTTCATCGCAGCTTGCAGCAGACGGATAGTGCCCAGGCGTGCGCTGTCCTTGGCGCGCATGGCAGTCTTCATGTCTTCGGTGATTTGTGCCTTCAGGCTCATGGCTGGCTCCTTGAAAGGGCGGTCACTACGCAACAGGGCAGTGGCCAGAAAACAAAAAACCCGCGCCTGGCGTCCCGAGCGCGGGTTTGCGGCGTTTGACGGCCGGCTATTTCCTAATCAAGCGATTAGTACAGCTTCTTAGGCAGTTGCATGCTGCGAACGCGCTTGTAGTGGCGCTTCACGGCAGCAGCCTTCTTGCGCTTGCGCTCAGCTGTAGGCTTTTCGTAGAACTCACGAGCGCGCAGGTCTGTCAGCAGGCCCAGTTTTTCGATGGTGCGCTTGAAGCGGCGCAGGGCAACTTCATAGGGTTCGTTTTCTTTGACGCGGATGGTAGTCATTCAATTTCCAGATATCTGTGCCGACAGCGGGTTCTCAGGAAGATCGGGCCTGTGAGCCATGAACAGCGGTTGTTCCCCGTCTCTATGTAACTAGTATGGCCGACGGGGATATGCCAGCAAAGTCGAGCATTATAGCGAGTTTTGAAAATGCGGACGCAGTCCGTTCATCAAGCCTTCGTAGCAGCGGCCGCTTGGGCCATGGCCTGTGCGCAGGCAAAAGCGCTGGCCCAGGCCCACTGGAAGTTGTAGCCACCCAGCCAGCCGGTGATGTCCACCACTTCGCCAATGCAGTAAAGCCCGGGCTGGCTTTTGCACTCCATGGTCTGCTGCGACAAGGCCTTGGTGTCCACGCCGCCCAGTGTGACTTCGGCTTTCTTGTAGCCTTCGGAGCCGCTGGGTGTGATCTCCCAGCGCGACAGCTGCTCCGCCAAGCGGGTCAGCGCTTTGT
>JAEYRT010000292.1 GCA_023435325.1 Pseudomonadota bacterium
GCCAGCAACCAGTTCACGGAGATTCCAGCCACGCTGCTGGACCTGCCTTCCTTGGCTTGGCCTGCCATCGCGGGCAACCCGATCACCCTAAAAAGTGAGCTTTCAACGCTTGCTGCACCTGCACAAACCACCCTTTCTTATCAAAACCTGGACATGGGCCCCTTGCTGGGCCAAGGCGCCAGCGGCCACATCTACCGCGCTACAGAGCACAGCACCGGGCGGCCCCTCGCCATCAAGGTGTTCAAGGCAGCCGCTACCAGCGATGGCACACCGCAGTCCGAACTGGCGGCCGGCTTGGCAGCCGGCCAGCACCCGCACCTGCTCACGCCTTTGGCGCGCGTGGAAGGTCTCCCCGGAGGCCAGCTGGCCATGGTTCTACCGTTGCTGCCTGAAGGCTTCATCAACCTGGCAGGTCCACCCAGTTTTGAGAGCTGTACACGCGATGTCTACGCCCCGCAGACCCGGTTTTCACCATCAACTGCGCAGCGCCTGTTGCACTGCGTGCGCAGTGCTGTCGAACACCTGCATGTCCAGGGCATCTTGCATGGTGACCTGTACGCACACAACGTCTTGTGGAACCCCGCCACGGGC
Source organism: Pseudomonadota bacterium (assembly GCA_023435325.1). GTDB lineage: Bacteria > Pseudomonadota > Gammaproteobacteria > Burkholderiales > Burkholderiaceae_C > Comamonas. The sequence goes on from JAEYRT010000292.1 coordinate 592, forward strand.
GAGGCCATCCTGAGCGATCTGGGTGCTGCCGTACTCACCCATGACCTGCCTGCCGCGCAGGTGCAGCAGCTGCAGACTATGGAGTGGCGCGCATTTGCCCATCTACAGACCGAAGTGCTGGCACGCTGCAGCCAGACATAAAAAAGGGCAGTCTTTCGGCTGCCCAAGTACTTTCGCCCTCACACGAGCCCATGAAGTCAGGTTTTATTGCAGGAATGCAGGTTTCGCATAGCATGCAAATTGGGTGTCCACCACCTTTTTGAAGTCTTGCGAACGGAAGGCCTCTTCCAGATCCTTGACCCACTGCGCACCCTGGTCCTTGGTCTTGACGGCCACAATGTTCAGATAGTGGTCGGGGGTTTGCTCCAGCAGCACGGCATCGCTGAGTTTCATGCCGGAAGAAATTGCGAAATTGCCATTGATGATGGCGTACTGCACATCATCGAGCGAACGGGGCAAATGTGCGGCATCCAGCGGCACCAGCTTGATCTTCTTGGGGTTCTCCACCACATCCAGCTCCGAGACACGCAGCGGGTTCACCCCCTCCTTGAGCTTGATCAGACCTGCCTGCTGCAGCAACAAAATGCCGCGTGCCAGATTGCTGGCATCGTTGGGCAAAGCCACACGGTCGCCTTCTTTCAGGTCCGCCAGGGTCTTGCGCTGCTTGGAATACACACCCATGGGCGCAATCGGACCTTGCACCAGGGCTTTCAAGTCCAGCTTGCGATCGGTTTTGAAACCGTTGAAATACACCTCATGCTGAAAGAAGTTGGCATCGAGCGAACCATCGGCCAGCGCCAGGTTGGGCTGCACATAGTCATTAAATTCCACCAACTTCACCTTGTAGCCCTTGGCCTTGAGCAGCGGCACGATGCCCGCTTGCAACTGGTCGATGTTCGAGCCCGCCGTGCCGCCAATGATGAGCTGTGGCTTGCTGGCATCTTGGGCGAATGCAGTGCCTGCGGCCAAACTGGCCACTGAGAAAGTCAAAGCAGCCAGAACGCTGCGGCGGGTAGATGGATTGAACATGTACTTGTCTCCGTTTTAAAAATGGTTCACGCGGCTTATGGCTGCTGCGTTGATAAGCTGCAGTATCGGAACAAGTTTTTCAAACTCAAAATAATAAAAAATAGAGTGCTTATAAAAATTTCATCCATCCATCTGCGCTAACTTGGCAACAAAAAGGGCCGCAACAGCGGCCCTTTCTTGTGTACTTTGCTTGTGCGCTCTAGCTTACTGCAGGAACGCAGGCTTCATGTAACCCACAAACTTGGTGTCCACGACTTGCTTGAAAGCGGGGGAACGATAGGCCTCGGCCAAGTCTTTGGCCCACTGGCTGTTTTCGTTGCCGGTCTTCACGGCCACCACGTTCAGATACAGATCAGGCGTTTTTTCCAGCACCACGGCTTCGCTCAGCTTCAGACCCGAGGACATGGCGAAATTGCCGTTCACCACCACAAAGTCTGCATCTTCCAGCGCGCGCGGCAGGTGTGCTGCATCCAAAGGCAGGAACTTGAGCTTGTACTGGTTCTCGGCCAGGTCCAGCTCCGACACGCGTGCGGGGTTCACACCTGGTTTGATTTTGATAAGGCCAGCGTCTTGCAACACCAACAGCGCTCGCGCCAGATTGCTGGGGTCGTTGGGCAAGGCCACGCGGGCACCGCTCTTCAAATCCTGAATGCTTTTGAACTTGCTGGAGTACACACCCATGGGCGCCACGGGCCCTTGCACGATGGGTGTCAGGGCCAGCTTGCGGTCCTTGGTGAACTGGTCAAAGTAGGCGCGGTGCTGGAAGAAGTTGGCATCCAGCGAACCATCGGCCAGCGCCAAATTGGGCTGCACGTAGTCGTTGAATTCGATGAGCTTGACGGTGTAACCCTTGGCCTTGAGCTGGGGCACGATGCCTTCTTGCAGCAGGTCGTAGTTGGAACCAGCGGTGGCACCAATCAACAGGTTTTTCTTGGCAGCGTCTTGCGCCATGGCAGGCGCAGACAGAACACCAGCCAAGGCCAGTACAGCAGTGGCAACAGCGGCGCGGCGGCCAGATTGGAACGCAAAGCGAGCAGACATGAAAACTCCAGAAATAGGTTGCTACGGCCATGCGCCACAATGGACAAAGTGGAAACCATCGCATGCCGTTCGTCGCCAATCAGTATGCGGGCATTCAGGGTGAACCCTAAATATTGTTTTCTCAGCTATTTATTCCGAATCAACATAAGAACAACTCCATAGAGGCAAGAAATGCATAAGCAATTGCTGGAACACACCGGCCATATCGGTTTGGTGCAAGGCATTCGTGTCGGCCACTGCACTGATACACGACGCCCCACAGGCTGCAGTGTGGTGCTGTGCCCCGATGGCGCCGTGGCTGGCGTCGATGTGCGTGGTGCCGCGCCCGGCACGCGCGAAACGGACCTGCTGCACCCGAGCAATCTGGTGCAAGAGGTGCATGGTGTGATGCTTTCAGGCGGCAGCGCCTGGGGGCTTGACAGCACCAACGGCGCCGTACGCTGGCTCGAAGAACAAGGTGCGGGTCTGCATATCGGCGTGGGCAAGATTCCACTGGTGCCTGCGGCGGTGCTGTTTGATGTGATGCTGGGTGATATGAAAGTGCGCCCCGATGCGGCAGCAGGCTATGCAGCTTGCCAAGCAGCCAGCAGTGAGCGGCCTTCTGAAGGGTCCGTAGGCGCCGGTGCGGGTGCCGTCATCGGCAAAATCTTTGGCTGGCAGCGCGCCATGAAAGGCGGTATTGGCACGGCCAGCATCAGCGCACATGGTGTCACGGTGGGGGCACTCGTGGCCTGCAATGCGCTGGGCGATGTCTACAACCCCTACACAGGGGCACTGATTGCAGGTGCACGCACGGCCGATGGCACAGCCTTGCTCAACGCGCGCGATGCACTGCTGCGCGGGGAAGAAGCCCAGCCCATCCTGGCAGGCAGCAACACTACCATCGGCGTGGTCGCCACCGATGCGCAGATCACCAAAGCCCAGGCCCACCGCCTGGCTGTGACCGCCCACGATGGTTTGGCACGCACCATCAACCCCCTTCACACCATGAGCGACGGCGACACGCTGTTTGCACTGGGCACGGGCAAAGCGGGCAAGACGCTGGGCATGATGACGCTGTCCACCATGGCGGCCGAAGCGGTGGCCATGGCCACGGCACGCGCTGTGCTGCTGGCGCAGTCGGTACAAGTGCCCAATCAGGATGTTTTGCCGAGCTGGCAAGATTGGCAAGCTTGGCAATGCGCTATATAAAATAAAGCTATCAGCGCTTGTCACACCTATGTTTCAGATATAAAACCATCTGAAATCCTTGTGTATCAAACGCTGACAGCTCCTTTTTTTCAATATCTGCAACGCAAAAAAGGCTCCCGAAGGAGCCTTTTGCATGCCGTTGGATACGGCGCAGCTTTGATTTGAATTACTTCAGCGCCTTGTAGCGCACGCGCTTGGGAGCGGCGCCTTCCTCACCCAGTCGGCGTTTCTTGTCGGCCTCGTACTCCTGGTAGTTGCCATCGAAGAACACCCACTGCGAGTCGCCTTCGGCAGCCAGGATGTGCGTGGCGATACGGTCCAGGAACCAGCGGTCGTGGGAGATCACCAGCACCGTGCCCGCGTACTCCAGCAGCGCATCTTCCAGGGCACGCAGCGTTTCCACGTCCAAGTCGTTCGAAGGTTCGTCCAGCAGCAGTACGTTGCCGCCCTGGATCAGGGTCTTGGCCAAGTGCAGGCGGCCGCGCTCACCACCGGAGAGCATGCCAACCTTCTTTTGCTGGTCCTAGCCGTTGAAGTTGAAGCGGCCCGCGTAGGCACGCGAAGCCATCTGGAACTTGCCGATGTTCAGCATGTCCAGACCGCCGGAGATGTCTTCCCACACGGTCTTCTCGTCGGACAGCGCATCGCGCGACTGGTCCACATAGGCCATCTTCACGGTCTGGCCGATTTCCACCGTACCGGAGTCGGGCTGCTCCTTGCCGGCAATCAGCTTGAACAGGGTCGACTTACCAGCGCCGTTGGGGCCGATGATGCCGACGATCGCACCCGCGGGGATATTCATCGACAGGTTGTCGATCAGCACACGGTCACCAAAGGATTTGGAGACGTTCTTGAACTCGATGACCTTAGAGCCCAGACGGTCGGCCACAGGAATGAAGATTTCCTGGGTTTCGTTGCGCTTTTGGTATTCGTAATCGCTCAGCTCTTCAAAGCGGGCAATACGCGCCTTGGACTTGGCCTGACGGCCCTTGGCGTTCTGGCGCACCCATTCCAATTCCTTCTTCAGGGCCTTGGCGCGGGCTTCCTCACCCTTTTGTTCCGCTTCCAGACGGTTTTGCTTTTGCAAAAGCCATTCGGAGTAGTTGCCCTTGTACGGAATGCCGTGGCCACGGTCCAGTTCCAGAATCCACTCTGCAGCGTTGTCCAGGAAGTAGCGGTCGTGGGTAATCGCCACCACGGTGCCGGAGAAGCGGTGCAGGAACTGCTCCAGCCAGTCCACGGATTCGGCGTCCAAGTGGTTGGTGGGTTCGTCCAGCAGCAGCATGTCAGGCTTGGACAGCAGCAGCTTGCACAGCGCCACGCGACGCTTTTCACCACCGGAGAGGTTGCCGATCTTGGCATCCCATGCGGGCAGACGCAGCGCGTCGGCGGCAATCTCCAGCTGGTGCTCGGAGTCAGTGCCCGCCGCAGCGATGATGGCTTCCAGTTCCCCCTGCTCGGCGGCCAGTGCATCAAAGTCCGCATCTTCTTCGGCGTAGGCAGCGTACACCTCTTCCAGGCGGGCCTTGGCCTTGTTCACTTCGGCCATGGCTTCTTCCACCGCCTCGCGCACGGTGTGCTCGGGGTTCAGCTGGGGTTCCTGGGGCAGATAGCCAATCGACAGGCCTTGCATGGGGATGGCTTCGCCTTCGAATTCCTTGTCCACGCCCGCCATGATCTTCAGCAGCGAAGACTTGCCCGAGCCGTTAAGGCCCAGCACACCGATCTTGGCACCGGGGAAGAAACTCAGCGAAATGTCCTTCAAGATCTGGCGCTTGGGCGGCACAGTCTTGGTCAGGTGGTTCATCGAAAAGACGTATTGAGCCATGTGTTTGTCAGCAAATTCTTGTAGAAAAAATAAAAATTTGGCGCACAGTTCAAGGGCGCCCCAACCACTGATTATCTCCGCATGCGACAATATCCACAGTCAGGGGCTCCAGTTTCCCTTGGCACCAGCATTCAGCTGGGGAAAAAACATCGCCAACCCAAGCGATTTTTTGCTCCCAAATCCTGTGAATCTCATCTGCCTACGACTGGCTGGCAACCACATCCGTTGCTGCGACAGGCTGATACCCCGCGCCCGGATGGGCGTATCGACAACAATGACATTTGAAGAATTGAACTTGGCACCCGCCATCGTCAAAGCGGTGCTGGAACAGGGCTACGAAAACCCAACACCTATTCAGGCACAGGCGATTCCCGCAGTTTTGACCGGTAAAGACCTGCTGGCAGGCGCCCAAACCGGCACCGGCAAAACGGCAGCATTTTCTCTGCCCATGCTGCACCGCCTGACACAAGGCGGCACTGCCCGCCCCGCTGGCGGCATCCGTGCGCTGATCCTCACGCCCACGCGTGAGCTGGCTGCGCAGATCGAAGAAAACATCCGCTCCTACGCCAAATACCTGGAAGTCACCACCACCGTGATCTTCGGCGGCGTGGGCATGAAGCCCCAGATCGACCGCATCAACAAGGGTGTGGACGTGCTGGTGGCCACCCCCGGCCGCCTGCTGGACCTGGAGCAGCAAGGCTTCATGGATCTGTCCAATGTGGAAATGCTGGTGCTCGACGAAGCCGACCGCATGCTGGACATGGGCTTCATTCACGATGTGAAGAAAGTGCTGGCCCTGGTGCCTGCGGACAAGCAAAGCCTGCTGTTCTCGGCCACTTTCAGCGATGACATCCGCGCGCTGGCCAACAGCCTGCTCAAGAACCCCGAGAGCATCCAGGTCACCCCACGCAACACCACCGTGCAGCGCATCAAGCAGGTGATCCATCCCGTGGGCCGTGCCAAGAAAAAGCAGGTGCTGCTGCACATCATCAACGAGAACCAGTGGAACCAGGTGCTGGTGTTCACACGCACCAAGTTTGGCGCGAACAATGTGGCTGAGTTCTTGACCAAAAATTGCGTGACCGCCATGGCCCTGCACGGCAACAAGAGCCAGAGTGCACGCACGCAAGCGCTGGCTGGCTTCAAGACCGGCGAGTTGCGTGCCCTGGTGGCCACCGATATTGCGGCCCGTGGTATCGATATCGACGAGTTGCCACACGTGGTCAACTACGAAATTCCCAACGTGCCCGAAGACTACGTGCACCGCATCGGCCGTACCGGTCGTGCGGGCCGCGAAGGCCATGCCGTGAGCCTGGTCTGCATGGACGAAGAAGGCTTCATGATGGAGATTGAGCGCTTCACCAAGCAAGAAATCCCTGTCGTGCCCATGCCCGAGTTTGGCCCTGATGAAGGTGAAAAGGCAGAACCCATCGCCATGGGTCGCCAGACCATCTGGGGTGGTGCGGGCAAGCCGCCCAGCCGTGAAGTCATGCAAGCTGCTGCACGCGCCGCACGTCAGGAGATGATGGAACGCATCCGCTCGACCAAAGCTGCACAGGCAGAACGCACGGGTGGTGGTGGTCGTGGCCCCCGCGTCCCTCGTGGTGAAGCCCAGGCTGCTGAAGGTGATGCATCCGCACCTACCCAGGGCCCACGCCGCGGTCCACGCCGCAATCCCCGCCAGGGTTTTGCACCACGCAATAACGCAGGCATGCAGTTGGACACCCTGGAATTTGACAATGCAGAAGCCGGTGCGGAGCGCCCCGTCCGCGCCGAGCGTGTGGACCAGGACGGTCAACCACGTCGCAACGGCCAGGGCTATAACCGCTCGCGCCAGCGTCCTTCGCGCGACAATCCGCGCGGTAACAGCGCCCAGGGCGAACAACAACCCCGTGCACCGCGCGAGCCTCGTGAACCACGCCAGCCACGTGCACCCCGTCATGCCTATGGTGAAGGCTATGGCCGCTTCGAGGACCAGCCTCCACGCCCGAACGCCCACCTGGGCACCCAACTGGGCAACCCCACGCCCCGTGCACCACGCACTGCAGGCGGCAACCAGCCTGACCCTACCCGTACCAGCATCGATCTGATGATGGAACGCCCACGCCGCAATGGCGGCGGCTTCCGTGGTGGTAACGGCGGTGGTTTTGGCGGCGGCAATGCAGGTGGCTTGGGTGGCGGCAATCGCCGCCGTGGCGGTGGCGGCTTCAACCGCTGATCTTCAAGCGCACAAGGCGTCAGCCCTGCACCTTTGGTAGGGCTAGCGCCTTGCGCTGACATCGTACGGTATCGTCGCGGCGTACCATGCGCCCCAGACAGCGACGCATACCATGCACACAGCCATGTTGTTCCTCGACATGCGCTTCACTTCGATTTCTGAGGTTCACAGCACTATGACAAAGCCTAACACCCTCGTCTTGGCGCCCCATCAGGAACGCAACGCCTCTCACATCAGCACACGTGCAACGCGTTGGTTGATGGCCGGTTCCGCACTGGCACTGGCGGCCTGTTCCAGCACGCCGCTGCCTCCATGGCCCGCAACGTCAGCAAGCACTCCCCGTCCCTCCTCGACGGTGGCTGCAGAAATGGAGCATGTCACGTCATCGGCCAGTGTTTCCCCGGTGGCACCCAGCACGCGCCTGGAAGCTTTGCCCTATGCTGCGGAGATCGCCAATCTTTTCCCCGACCCCGGTGAGCGCTACAGCACTCCCGGCCTGTCGGAAGAGCGTCGCAGTTTCACCACCAACAGCGAGTTGGCACAGCTGCTGCTGGAGGTGAGCCAGCAAAGCCTGAACGGACAACCACGTCTGGGGCTGCTCAACAGTGGCAACGCCCAGAGCGGCGCTCCCATTTATGCGCTGGTGGCAACCAACGCGAATAGCATCACCCCCATGGCGCTGGACGAGACCGGATTGCCCACCGTCATGATCGTGGCTGGTCAGCAGGGTACGGATGCAGCCGCGACCGAAGCCTTGCTGGTCCTCTCCAAGGAACTGGGTGCTGGCGGCCTGCTGGCCCCTTTGTTGAGCAAGATCAATATCGTTTTTGTGCCCCGCGCCAACCCCGACGGGTTTGAAAAAGGCATTGCCACTACGGCCAACGGTACGGACCTGCGCTATGACCACCTGCTGCTGCAGACGCCCGAAGCCCGTTTTCTGGCCAAGCTGGCACGCGACTACCGCCCTGCCGTCCTGCTGGATGCCGGTGAATTCGATGCAATCGAGCCCAGCCTGCAACGCTTGAACGCGGTACGCGCCAATGATGTGGGGCTGCAGTATGCCGTGACACCGAATGCCCATGAGTTCATCACCAAAGCAGCACGCGAATGGATGCATGAGCCCACGGTCAAGGCACTGAGCCAGGCTGGTCTGCGTGTGGACTGGGCCTATGAAGCCGACCCGCAAGAAGGCTTTGCCATGGGTACCCTCAACCCCACCTCGCTGCGCAATGCCTCCAGCCTCAAAAACATGGTGAGCATGGGTGCAGACAGCCGCGGCAGCGATCTGGGCCGCACCCATTTGCAGCGCCGCGTGCATAGCCACGTCAAGGCCATGACAGCCATCCTGGAAAGTGCGGCCCAGCGCGGGACCGACCTGCACAAGGTGCAGACCTTCGTCGTACGCGACGTGGCATCGAAAGCCTGCCGCAGCACCCTGTCCGTGCAGGCCACACCACGCACGGAACAGCGCGACGTGACCTTCGTTGATGCTGCCTCCGCACAGATCGTGCAGAAAAATGTCGCTTGGCGCAGCAGCCTGAACGTTGGCAACCCACGCACCCGCAGCCATGCGTGCGGCTATCTGCTGTCTCCCGATGCCATCGAGGCAACCGAGCGCCTGAGCATGCTGGGCGTGGTGGTGCACCGTGTGGCTGAGCTGTCTGCTGTACAGAGTGAAAGTTATGCCTCGGGCATGGGCACTGCTTCTGCGACCGTGCCTACCACCCAAAGCATTGCCCAGGTTTCGCTGCAGCGTGCCACCATGGAAGCGCCTCCTGGCAGCTTTTATGTCACCATGAACCAGCCCCTAGCCTATCTGGCTGCCGCAGCGCTGGAGCCCGACACGCCTTACAGCTATTTCAGCAATGGCGTGATCAGAAACCTGTCCGATACGACACGCGTGGTAGCAACTCCCGATATCGTCTTTGAAGAAGAGTGAACGGTGAGCACACCGAACCCAGGCCCCATGGACATGAGGTGCCCGGGTTCGGTGTCACAGATTTCGGCGGTCCATGCTGTCTCAAGCCCATACAGCGCCAATACGGCGGCAGCAAGTCAACCCCTGAGACTGGACTGTCCGGCATCCACGCACACAGAAACCGGATTTATCCTGCTGTCGTGTCGCTTGCGATAGGTATGTAGAACGCACCTCCTGCACGCTGAAATTCCTCGGCCTTGATCTTCATGCCGACGGCAATGCTTTGCGCTTCAGCAATACCCTTCGCCGCTGCGAATTCACGCACTTCCTGCGTGATCTTCATAGAGCAGAACTTGGGGCCGCACATGCTGCAAAAGTGCGCCACCTTGGCGCTGTCCTTGGGCAGGGTTTCATCGTGAAAGGCGCGCGCAGTATCAGGGTCCAGACCAAGGTTGAACTGGTCTTCCCAGCGGAAATCGAACCGCGCCTGGCTGAGAGCGTCATCACGCGCACGGGCACCGGGATGGCCCTTGGCAATATCGGCAGCATGCGCGGCAATCTTGTAGGCAATGATGCCTTGCTTGACGTCATCGCGGTCCGGCAACCCCAGATGTTCCTTGGGCGTGACGTAGCACAGCATGGCAGTACCAAACCAACCAATCATGGCAGCACCAATCGCACTGGCGATGTGGTCGTAACCCGGAGCAATATCAATGGTCAGCGGGCCCAGCGTATAAAAGGGCGCTTCATGACAGTGCTTGAGCTGCTCGGCCATATTGGCTTGGATCATGTGCATGGGCACATGACCAGGGCCTTCAATCATGGTCTGCACATCATGCTTCCAAGCCGTCTGCGTCAGTGCACCCAGCGTTTTGAGTTCGGCAAACTGTGCCTCGTCATTCGCGTCGCTGGCGCAACCGGGGCGCAGGCCGTCACCCAGCGAAAAACTCACGTCATACTGCTTCATGATGTCGCAGATGTCTTCAAAGTGCTCGTACAGGAAGCTCTCGCGGTGGTGGGCCATGCACCACTTCGCCATGATGGAGCCACCGCGCGAAACGATGCCGGTACGGCGCTGCGCCGTAAGGTGTATGTAGGCCAGGCGAACCCCTGCATGAATCGTGAAGTAATCCACTCCTTGCTCGGCCTGCTCGATCAATGTGTCCCGATAGATTTCCCACGTCAGGTCTTCTGCAATACCGCCCACCTTCTCCAGCGCCTGGTAAATCGGCACAGTGCCAATCGGTACAGGTGAGTTGCGCAAAATCCAGTCACGGGTGGTGTGGATGTTTTTGCCGGTAGACAGGTCCATGACATTGTCCGCACCCCAGCGGATGGCCCACACCAGCTTCTCGACCTCTTCCTCGATGCTCGAGGTCACCGCAGAGTTGCCGATGTTGGCATTGATCTTCACCTTGAAGTTTCTCCCGATGGCCATGGGCTCGATCTCAGGGTGATTGATATTGGCCGGAATGATGGCGCGCCCGCGTGCCACCTCCTCGCGCACGAACTCAGGTGTAATGATCTTGGGAATGCTGGCTCCCATAGGATTGCCGGCAAGCCGGGCTTCGCGGGCTGCATCCTGCATGTATTCGGCCATCCATTCGCGACGCCCGTTTTCACGCAAAGCCACATACTCCATCTCCGGGGTGATGATGCCGCGCCTTGCGTAATGCATCTGGGTCACATTGCAACCAGATTTGGCCCGGCGAGGAAGACGCTGTAGTGCAGCGGCTTCCATACGCAGCTGAGCCAGACGCGCATCATCTTCTCCTCGCTTGCGCCCGTCATCCAGAGCCACTTTCTGGCGCCCGGCATAGAACTCGCTGTCTCCACGCGCCTCCAGCCAGCTCCCGCGCACACTGGGCAGTCCCTGACGCACATCAATCTGTACGGAGGGGTCGGTGTAAGGACCAGACGTGTCATAAACACTGACCTGCTCACCATTCGTGAGAGCAATATCGCGCACGGGTACGCGCAGATCAGGGTGTATCACCCCGCTCAAATAACGCTTTGTCGAGGCAGGAAAGGCTTGGCGCGACTGCGCCAGCAGTTCGGCAAAACGTGCGGCCTCCGGGGAATTGCCAGGGGCGGGGGGAAAGAGGGAATCAGGGGCGTTCATCGCAGTCTCCATCAAGCGAATGAGGTTCATTGAACGCTCCGTGGAGTGCAAGACCGACCTGCATGAAGGGACGTGGGAACACATCCTCCCCAGCGCTTAACCTGAATCGCCCGCGTATCGGATAAGCCAATACCAGACGACTCCCTTCATCTCGCGATGAAGACCAAGCTTGTCGCACTCTGGTTTTCTGGCCTTAAAAGACAAAACCCCAGAGCGCGAGGCGCCTGGGGTTGAGATGGCAATAGGGACTTGAGGCTGCCCGCTGATGCTGAGCACTGGGCCTCTGTATTCCATACGCCCTGCTTCAGGGTCCCGCTCTTCTTACGCCGGTATGAACCGGATCAAGTTCGTCGGGTTCGCTTACCATTGCTTTCACAACAGCTTGCATCTCAGCGCTTACGCACACCCCGGAGCGATGGCAAGTATAGCCCCGCCCTTACCTGCAAGCAAAGTGCACATCAGCAGGAAACACGGTAGTCAAAAAGACAGGAGCTGGATGGACAGCTCAAGGTAACACTTTGTAGTTGTCACGTCACTTTCATCTTATTCGTCAACCATTTACGGACAAAAGACGTTGGATAGAGACGCAGCACCCCTAACGACCTGAAAGGACAAACCATGACTTTCTTCCAATCCGTTATCGAGCTCCAGTCCGCGCATTATGAAAACGCTCCACAACCAGAGCCACGTGCGCCTGAAGAAGTGATCAGCCTGCTTGCCCAGGAGCCACCACTCGGTGAATACAGCGTAGACGTGTTCTGACACGTCAGATACAGCAGCCTGCCGCCTACTGAGGCGGTTTTTTATTGCCAGACCCTTTTTTTGCCGGGCAGGGGGTATCTCCTCTTTCCTCTCGACCTCTCGACCTCTCCCCCGCACGCCGCAAGGCACCGGTTTTTTTACACTCTGCTCCGCTGCTGGAGGGAATGCCGGCCTCTGAACTATTGCCATGCGCAAAACCGCGCAAGTCCAAGCAAACACCGACCGCACGTGGCAGCAGTGCTATGCGATATAAGCCCCAAACCCGCCAAACTGCCGCCCTATTTCCGGCATAATAACCAGCGGTCATGAGCACGGCAGTTTGTGCAATGCGGAGCGCTCCGCTGCAGATTCTCAAATTGCTATTCTTTATGCAGCTGCAAATGCAGACAGACCAACGCGGTGGCGTTAGCTCAGTTGGATAGAGCAACAGCCTTCTAAGCTGTGGGTCACTGGTTCGATTCCAGTACGCCGCGCCAAAATCAGCAAAGCCGCTGGGTTTTCCAACCCAGCGGCTTTTTCTTTGCACTTTTCGGCTATTAAAAAAGAGAGCAGCTCTCGCCCTTGTGGCAAGGTTTTCAGATAGAAATCTAGCTGAAACCTATGCTTAGCAAGCCTTAGCAGCTCTCTTTTTTTATTTGCTGGCCGTCAATACCGTTTTGTCCGACAACGAGGCCTCGACCCAATGGCGCACGCGTTCGGCATCGCCCTGGCGACTATATTTGCCCATGGAGTCCAGAAACACCATGATCAGCTTGCGGCCTGCCACCTCGGCCTGCATGACCAGGCAGCGTCCAGCCTCCGAGATATAGCCCGTCTTTTGCAGGCCTATATCCCAGCGCTCGCTCTTCACCAAACTATTGGTATTGTTGAATTGCAGGACACGATTGCCTACGGCCACACTGCGTCCAGGAGAGGTCGAGAGTTCGCGCAGCAAGGGATTGGCATGGGTGACATTGACCAAGGTTGCCAGGTCATGGGCGCTGGACTGGTTGCGACTCGATAAACCCGTGGGCTCCACAAATTGGGTTTCTGTCATGCCCAGCATCAGTGCCTTTTGGTTCATCAATTGCACAAAATGCTGCAGGCCACCTGGATAGGTACGCCCCAGCGCATGGGCAGCGCGGTTTTCACTGGACATCAATGCCAGATGCAGCATCTCGCCGCGCGAGAGTGTCGTGCCCACACGCAAACGGGAAGAGCTGTGTTTTTCAGTATCCACGTCATCTTGCGTGATGGTGATCATCTCATCCATCGGCAGCTTGGCTTCTGCAACCAGCAAGCCTGTCATCAGCTTGGTGATCGAGGCAATCGGCAGTACTGCATGGTCGTTCTTGCTCAGCAGCACTTCCTTGGTGTCCTGGTCCATGACCAGCGCCACGCTGGATTTCAGATCCAGAGGGTCGGACACGCGGTGCAAGCCTGCGAGTTGGCCAAACGAAGGGCGCGCAACAGCCACAGCTGCCGCACCGGCTGCAGCTGCAGCGACAGCACGGCGAGCCGTGGCTTTGCGTGCAACTTTGGTAGAGGTTTTGTTGGAACGGGCAGCGGCGACTTTACGAGGAGCAGCAGTGCTCTTCTTTCGTGCCACTGCTTTTTTGGAAGAAGCAGCGCTTTGCTTCTTTTTGGCCGCTGTTGCGGTGGTGGCTTGCTTTTTCGCGGGAGCCTTCTTCGATGCGTAAGCGGCAGGACTTGCCAGAGCACAACTAAGAGTCAAAAAAGCCAGTGCTTTAGCGATTCGACCAAACGCAAACGGGGATCGGTGGTGCATGCAAGTGCTCCGGGCAACAAACGAAAAAGAGTCCCAGTTACCACTCAAAAAACCGTGCAATTTTTAAGAAAATGCACGGTTTTTTAACGGCAATTGCACAAATTATAGGACTGCACCTACGGTTTGTAGCACGTAAGCAGCTCTCATTTACATTTATTTGAGCACGCGCTTACTTTGCAGACGAAAAATAAGCGTTAACCCTTGGTTAAAAGGTTTTTTGCATACATTTCGCTCAGCTACCAGCAGGTGGGGCATTTACCAAACGGCATGCCACACCCGCCAGTTTTCAAGCTCAAGCAGCCGCCGCTTGCAGCTGAGGTGCGCGGCGCAAGCCGGACAAGATCGCACGGATCGAGGCCGAAACGATGTTGGCATCCATACCCACGCCAAAGACGGTGTGGCTGTCATTCACACGCACTTCTACGTAAGCCACCGCCTGGGCATTGGCGCCCTCGCCGACTGCGTGTTCCGAGTAGTTCATGACACGCACGTTGTGGCCTGTGGCTTGGGACAGCGCCTGCACAAAGGCATCGATAGGACCTGTGCCCTTGCCCTGCAATGCCAGCTCCTGACCGTTCCAATGCAGTTTGGCAGCCAGGTTCACCACGCCATCGGCTTCTTCGATGCGGTATTGCGGCGCTTGCTGCACGTCCATGCCAAATTCCTTGCGGAAAATCTTCCACAGATCGGCAGCAGTGAACTCGGTGCCCAGAGCATCCATTTCCTGCTGCACGACTTGGGAAAACTCGATCTGCAAGCGTCGGGGCAATTGCAGGCCGTATTCGGTTTCAAGCAGGTAAGAGATACCACCCTTGCCCGACTGGCTGTTCACACGGATCACGGCTTCGTAGCTGCGACCCAGATCCTTGGGGTCGATGGGCAGGTAAGGCATGTCCCAGACATCGCCGTCCTGACGTGCGGCAAAGGCCTTCTTGATCGCATCCTGGTGCGAACCCGAGAACGAGGTGTAGACCAATTCGCCAACATAGGGGTGACGAGGATGAACCGGCAACTGGTTGCAATATTCGACAGTAGCCCGAATGCTGTCGATATCAGAGAAGTCCAGGCCGGGGTTGATGCCCTGGATGTACATGTTCAGGGCCACATTCACGACGTCGAGGTTGCCGGTGCGCTCACCATTGCCAAACAGGCAACCTTCCAGACGATCAGCGCCTGCGAGCAAGGCCATTTCGGCGGTCGCTGTGCCTGTGCCGCGGTCGTTGTGCGGGTGTACGGACAACACGATGGAGTCACGACGCTTGATGTTGCGGTGCGTCCATTCCACCATGTCCGCGAAGATATTGGGGCTGGAATGCTCTACTGTGGTGGGCAGATTGATGATGCACTTCTTCTCGGGTGTGGGTTGCCACACATCGGTCACGGCATCGATCACACGCTTGGAAAACTCCACTTCGGTGTCCGAGTACATCTCGGGCGAGTATTCGAAGGTCCAATCGGTGTTGGGGTGCTTGGCTGCGATGTCCTTGAACAACTGCGCGTTGCCGCGGGCCAGTTCAACGATTTCGTCCTCGCTCATGCCCAGCACAACGCGTCGCATCACGGGTGCCGTAGCGTTATACAAGTGCACGATGGCGCGGGGCACGCCTTCCAGTGCTTCAAAGGTACGGTGAATGAGATGCTCGCGCGCCTGGGTCAGCACCTGAACAGTCACATCATCGGGAATGCGCTTTTCCTCGATGAGTTTGCGCATGAAATCGAACTCGATCTGCGATGCAGAAGGAAAACCCACTTCGATTTCCTTGAAACCAATTTTGACCAACTGCTCGAACATGCGGATCTTGCGCTCGATGTCCATGGGTTCGATCAGTGCCTGGTTGCCATCGCGCAAATCCACGCTGCACCAGACCGGGGGTTTGGTGATGGAGGCATCAGGCCAAGTACGGTCCGTCAAACGGACTGGAACAAAGGGGCGGTACTTGCTTGCGGGGTTTTGCAACATCGACATAGGAGCTCTCTTTCGTTGATTCAAGAAAATTTGGCCTGGTCCCCAGCAACCCTAAAAAAACAAAAAGGCCCGTCGCTGGAAGCTACGGGCCTTGGAAGTAGGGTGTGTGTACGCGCGCGCTACTAGGTCTGCCCGTTGGACATGATGGTTAGTAGTAGGGCTAGCGACAGGTTTTGCATGCGGGCAACTCTAGCACACTTTGTTCTTGGGTTGTGTTCGCGTTTTTCCTTAGTGGTGCAAGCCGCGTTCCTCGGGTTCATCCTTGGAAGTGCTGATCACGCTGGTTTGCTGACCCTTGGCCTTGCGCATCACATAGACGACATAACCGCTGAAGCCATAGATGGCAAACACAGCGAACAGCACGGTAGGCGTATGGATGTTGATGATGGCGATGGCCAGCAC
>JAEYRT010000298.1 GCA_023435325.1 Pseudomonadota bacterium
GCGCTGCCGCCATCGAAGTGGGCCAGGACCCCGACATGTTCACCGCCTGCGAGCGCGGTGCCAGCTTTGGCTACAACAACCTGGTGAGCGACATGCGCTCACTGGCCATCATGCGCGAAACCGGCGCCCCCGTGGTATTCGACGCCACGCACAGCGTGCAGCTGCCCGGTGGCAACGGTACATCCAGCGGCGGCATGCGCGAGATGGTGCCCGTGCTGTCCCGCGCAGCCGTGGCTGTCGGCGTGGCCGGTTTGTTCATGGAAACCCACCCCGATCCCTGCAACGCATTGAGCGATGGCCCCAATGCCGTGCCGCTCAAACACATGAAGGCTTTGCTGGAAACATTGGTGGCCTTGGACGATGTGACCAAGCGCAACGGTTTCCTGGAAAATAACTTCTCTGCCTGAAGTTTGCGTAAGATGCGCATCGCGCCCACCGTGAACACGATGCAAGCACAAAAGCACGCTCCCGCGAGGGGTGTGCTTTTTTCACATCCACGCGACGGCACACCGTTTTTTGCATGCCAGCCAGACACACGCCAAGCAAGAACAACACAGCGTCTGTGCTGCACCCAGTTTTGAAAACCTTTAGAGGAAAACACCATGAGTGCAATCGTTGACATCGTAGGACGTGAAGTCCTGGACAGCCGCGGCAACCCCACCGTTGAGTGCGACGTGCTGCTGGAATCCGGCGTGATGGGCCGTGCCGCTGTACCTAGCGGCGCCTCCACAGGCTCGCGCGAAGCCATCGAACTGCGTGACGGCGACAAGAGCCGTTACCTGGGCAAGGGCGTGCTCAAGGCCGTGGACAACATCAACGGCGAAATCACGCAGGCCGTGATTGGTCTGGACGCTGCCGAGCAGGCCTTCCTGGACAAGACCATGATTGACCTGGACGGCACTGACAACAAGAGCCGCCTGGGTGCGAACGCCATGCTGGCCGTGTCCATGGCCGTGGCCCGCGCTGCTGCGGAAGAAGCTGGCCTGCCTCTGTACCGCTACTTCGGCGGCATGGGCGGCGTGCAACTGCCTGTGCCCATGATGAACGTGATCAACGGCGGCGCCCACGCGAACAACTCGCTGGACCTGCAAGAGTTCATGATCATCCCCGTAGGCGCCCCCACTTTCCGCGAAGCCGTGCGCTGGGGCGCTGAAGTGTTCCACGCACTGAAGAAGATCATTCACGACAAGGGCATGTCCACCGCCGTGGGTGACGAAGGCGGTTTTGCGCCTTCCGTGGAAAACCACGAAGCAGCGATTCAGCTGATCATCGAAGCGATTGAAGCCGCTGGCTACAAGGCCGGTGAAGACATCGCACTGGGTCTGGACTGCGCAGCGTCCGAGTTCTATGAAGATGGCATGTACGTCCTGAAGGGCGAAGGCAATATGACCTTGAACGCCACCCAGTGGACCGACATGCTGGCTGGCTGGTGCGACAAGTACCCCATCATCTCGATCGAAGACGGCATGCACGAAGGCGACTGGGACGGCTGGAAGATCCTGACCGAGCGCCTGGGCGGCAAGGTGCAGCTGGTGGGTGACGATCTGTTCGTGACCAACACCAAGATCCTGAAGGAAGGCATTGAAAAGCGCATCGCCAACTCCATCCTGATCAAGATCAACCAGATCGGCACACTGACCGAAACTTTCGCCGCCATCGAAATGGCCAAGCGCGCGGGTTACACCGCCGTGATCTCGCACCGCTCGGGCGAGACCGAAGACAGCACCATTGCTGACATTGCCGTGGGCCTGAACGCAGGTCAGATCAAGACCGGTTCGATGAGCCGTTCCGACCGCATTGCCAAGTACAACCAGCTGCTGCGCATTGAAGAGGACCTGGGCGAAGTGGCTGTCTACCCCGGCCGTGACGCTTTCTACAACCTGCGTTAATCTTCAGGCTTAGGCCTTTATCCAAAAACCGGGGCTCGCCGCCCCGGTTTTTTTGAATCTCCTCATGGTTTCTCGCATCGTCACCGTCGTCTTGCTTTGTTTGCTGGCCATCACGCACGCCCAATTGTGGTGGGGTGCCGGCAGCATGGAACGTGTGGCCGAGCTGCGCGAGCAGATCAACGAAATGCATGCTGCCAACGATGCAGCACGCAAGGAAAATGAGCGCCTGGCTTCAGAAGTCGCAGACCTCAAGGAAGGTCAGGACATGGTGCAGGAAAAAGCGCGCGGCGAACTGGGCATGGTCAAGCCCAACGAAATCTTCGTGCAGATCATGCGCCCTTGAGCGCACCCCATGCTGCACCACCCGGCACCCCATCACTTTCGCATCTTGCTGTGTGCCAGCGCCGCCCACTGTGCACAGGTGCTGCAGGCCGCAGCGCGTGCCCGGGTGAATCTGCACGGCCTGCAGTTGTGCACCAACTGGCCGACACAGGCCGCATTTCCGGAAATTTCTGCAGAAGCACCGCCATTGGTGCTTTGGGCCTTGCTGCCGGAACACAACAGCGACCAAGTCGCCCTGCAGCTTGAACGCCAGTGGCGTGCGCATCTGCTGCAAGGCACAGCGCCCTTGCAGGTGCAGATGCTCTATGGCAGCGCTGCGCAGCAAGCCACTCAATTGGCGCCCTGGGTGCGTGAAACCAGTGCCGGGTCCGAAAGCGCTGCTGCCGCACCATGCTGGGAATGTCTGGATGCCGCCAGCGAGCAGACGCTGTTTCAGCATTTGCTCGGGCGCCGTTGAAAATAAAAAAGAGCTGCGAACGCTGTATTCAAAAGGATTTCAAAGCTAAAACCCTTTGAAATCCTTTATCTACCTGCGTAGACAGCTCTACTTTATGAAGTATCCGCCGGAAAATCCGGTCAGATTTTCATATTGTCAGATTTACTGCACCGAGGAAGAGCCAGGCGCCTGGCTTTGTGCATCGGTGAACAACTGGGCTGCATCCACGGCATCGAAGCGGTATTGGCTGCCGCAATAGTCACAGCCCACTTCAATGCTGCCGCGCTCGGCCAATACTTCCTGCACTTCTTCCTGCCCCAGATTGCGCAACATGCCTTCCACGCGCTCACGGCTGCAGGTGCATGCAAAGTGGGGGCCATTGTCGCCATCCTGCGGCACGAAGCGCAGCAGCTTTTCCTCCCAGAACAGGCGACGCAGGATGGTGTCCACATCCAGGGTCAGCAGCTCGTCGCGCTGCAGGCTGGCGGCCAGGGTGGCGATGCGGTTGTATTCCTCGTTCTCGCCCAGGCGATCCTTCTCGTCCTGCGCACTTTCGGTGGCGCCAGCCAGGTTGTCCTGTCCCTTGATGGGCATGCGCTGGATCATCAGGCCAGCAGCCACTTCGTCATTGGCCGCCAGCACGATGGTGGTGTCCAGCTGCTCCGACTGGCGCATGTATTGCTGCAGCACCTCGGCAATCTTGTTCAGCGACTCGCCTTCGACATTGCCCAATGGCACCACGCCCTGGTAAGCCTGCTGTCCGGGCAAGCGGTCTTTGGGGTCCAGCGTGATGGCGCAACGCCCTGCACCACCGACGTTCACCAGCTGCTCCAGCGAAGCGCCAGCAGGCACGGTGCCATTGACCGAAGCCGTGGCACGCAGGCCCAGGTCCGACTGCACTTCGGCCACAGCCACCTTCACGGGACCATCGCCAAAGATCTGGAATACCAGCGCACCGTTGAACTTGATGTTGGACTGCATGAGCACGCTGGCAGCCGTCATCTCGCCGAGCAATTCGCGCACCGCAGCGGGGTAGGCACCGGTATCGGTATTGCTGGCGCGGCGCTGGAGGATGTCCTTCCAGGCATCGGTCAGTCGCACGATCATGCCGCGTACAGGCAGGCCGTCAAAAATGAATTTGTGGAGTTCAGACACGCTGTGTGTATCCCAATCAGTGATTGCTAAACGCCGGGCCTTCAGCCCAGCTTGCGCAGACCCGCCCTGAAGCGGCGCGCATTATCGATGTAGTGCTGCGCACTCTGGCGCAGTCCTTGAATCTGCTCAGGTGTGAGCTGCCTGACCACGCGGGCCGGGCTGCCAATGATCATCGAACCATCTGGAAACTCTTTGCCCTCAGTCACCAGTGCACCTGCACCCACCAAGCAGTTTTTGCCGATTTTTGCCCCGTTCAGCACAATCGCACCGATGCCAATCAGACTCTCATCGCCAATCGTGCATCCGTGCAGCATGACCTGATGGCCCACCGTCACGTGTCGGCCAATGACCAAAGGCATGCCCAGATCGGCATGTAAGACGCTGGCGTCCTGCACATTCGTGCCCTCACCAATGGTGATGGTGGACGTGTCGCCACGCACCACGGTGCCGAACCACACGCTGGCATCAGCCCCCACCTGCACATCGCCCATGACTTGCGCGCTGTCTGCAATCCAGGCACTGTCGGCCACCTGCGGTGCCACACCATCCAACTCATACACAGCCATCTGTTGTCTCCAGTTTCTTATGCTTTCGGGAAAATACAATTGTAGATATGGAGCTACGACAACGCGCCCTTGAGGTTTTGTGCCTCTGCGCCCCCATAGAAAAAGCTGAAGCTGCCATGCAGCTGCATGCACACGCCAGCCAAGCCTCGATTGCCCCGCTGGCGCCGGTCTTGCCTGAAGACACCGTGCTGCCCGGTCACCCTGCCAAACCTGAACTGCTGCACCATACCGCGGTTGCTCGCCGGTCCCCAGCAACAGTGGAAGGCCGCGTCATCCTGATGCACGCGATTGCCCATATCGAGTTCAACGCCATCAATCTTGCACTCGATGCCATCTGGCGCTTTGACGGCATGCCCCGGCAATACTATCTGGACTGGCTGCAGGTGGCCGGCGAAGAAGGCAAGCATTTCCTGATGATCCGCAAGTGGCTGCAGGATCAAGGCCATGACTACGGCGACTTTCCTGCCCACCAGGGTTTGTGGACCATGTGCGAGAAGACCGCCGGTGACATCACGGCGCGCATGGCCCTGGTGCCTCGCACCATGGAAGCGCGGGGGCTGGATGCGACCCCGCAAATTCAGGCCAAACTGCGTCAGGTTGGCACGCCGGATGCTTTGGCTGCTGTGGAGATTCTGGATGTCATACTGAAAGAGGAAGTAAACCACGTATCCATCGGTAATCACTGGTACCGCTTCTTATGCCAGCGCAATGGTCTGGAACCACAATCCCACTACACTTCGCTGACGCAAAAGTATGAAGCTCCCCGTCCCCGTCCTCCATTCAATACCCAAGCTCGTCAGGCAGCCGGTTTCACCGAAGAAGAAATAGCATGGCTTGAACTGCATTGATGCACAGGCTTTTCATACCATCCCACTGATTCTGATTTCACCTCGAGACATCTTCATTGAACATGCTTGCTTCCTTCCCTGCCTCGTCCAGCAAACCGCCCGCAACGCCTTGTGGTACTGCCATGATTGCGCGTCAAGCGATAGTGAACGTCGAGAAGGAAGTCATCGGCTACGAACTGTTCAACCGCTCCCGGGGGGCTGCGGAGCACACGGCGGCCACGGACGTCCTGCTGCTTTTCACTGCCCTGTCCCATGCAGGCGGAGAAGAGCTGGTCGGCACCAAGCTTTTGTTTGTCAACAGCACCCATGAAAGTCTGGCAGGCGGCCATCTGGAATTGCTCAATTCGGAAAAGGTGGTGCTGGAAGTGGAGCCACTGGGACCTGTTGCCGCCTCTGAAGCCGTTGCTCGCTTGCCCATCCTTCGGGCCTTGCGTGAACGCGGCTTCAAGCTGTCCTTCAACCATGCCGTGCTGGAGTCTGCCTATGCGACCTGGTTACCTCTGGCGGATTTCATCAAACTGGACCTGACGGTGCTGCGCCCCGAACAGCTGGCAGTGCTCGTGAGCTATGCCGCGCGCCACAGCAAGGCTCGGCTCATTGCCACCAAGGTGGAAACCCAGGAACAGTTCGATCTGCTTAAAAGCATTGGCGTTTCCCTGTTCCAGGGGTACTGGTTTTCTCGCCCCACCGTCGTGGAAGCCAAATTGCTTGCCCCCAACCAGGCCAGCATCATTCAACTGATCAATTTGCTGCGCCGCCAGGCCAGCACGGATGAGATTGAGGAAGTGCTCAAGAAAGATGCAGGGCTGGCTTTTAATTTGATGCGCCTGATCCATTCCGCAGGTTTCGGTACGGTGC
Source organism: Pseudomonadota bacterium (assembly GCA_023435325.1). GTDB lineage: Bacteria > Pseudomonadota > Gammaproteobacteria > Burkholderiales > Burkholderiaceae_C > Comamonas. The sequence continues at coordinate 6,095 of JAEYRT010000298.1, forward strand.
GCGAGATTTCTTCCTTCCGACAGGCCGTGATGATCATGGGCCTGAAAAAGCTGTTTCGCTGGGCCGCCCTGCTGCTCACGGCGTCCAAGTATGGCAATACCAGTCCCACGATTGGGCACACGGCCGTGATCCGCGGGCGCTTGATGGAATTGCTGGCCCTGGAGTTCATGAGCGAAGAAGAGGCCGAGCAGGCCTTTGTGGTGGGCATTTTCTCGCTGCTCGATGCCATGCTGAGCATTCCATTACAAGATGCCTTGCAGCTGATCAACGTCCCCCCGCAGGTGCACGAGGCATTGCTGGAGCGCAAAGGCGTTTTTGGCAATTTGCTGCGTCTGGCCGAAGCTTGCGAAAACAGCGAAGACAAGGCCTTTGATGACTATGCCAACACGCTGAATTTGAGCAGCCAGCAAATCAACTGGGCCCACCTGCAGGCCCTGGCCTGGTGCGATCAGATCACCCAGTAAGCACTGGACAGGCATTGCGGCCATCCTGAGGCCTGCACACGCTCAATGAAAACAGCCATCCGAGGATGGCTGTCGCGCTTCCTGGCAAAGCAGGATGGTCCGGTTTATTCGGCCTTCAGCTGGGCGGCCTTCACGATGCGCGCATTGTTTGCAGACTCTTGTGCAATCTGCTTGGCGAAGGATGCGGCATCGCCACCGGTTGGCACATTTTCCGAAGCACGCAGCTTTTGCTGAATGTCAGGTGCGGCCAGGGCCTTGTTTAATTCCTGGTTCAGACGATCGAGCACGGCCTGAGGCGTCTTGCCCGGAGCGAAGATGCCGAACAGCGAAGTGCTGTTGGCCTGCGCAAAGCCCAGTTCCGCCAGCGTCGGTACCTGGGGCAAGGATTCCAGACGTTGGGGGGCGCCTACGGCCAAAGGCTTGAGCTTGCCCGACGCAATATGCTGCATCACGCCAGGGCCGGCATTGGTCGACAGCACTTCATACTGCCCGCCCAATGCATCGTTCAACTGCTGGCCACCTCCCTTGTAAGGAATGTGGGTGATGTCCACCTTGCCTGTGAACTTCACCTGCTCCAGCACGATGTGCCCCAGGGAAGCCAGGCCTGCGGTGGCCCAGCGCACCACGCCAGGGCTCTTGGTGGCTTCGGCCAGCAATGCCGGGAAGCTCTCGGAGCGGTTGGCCGAAGTGCCCAGAATCAGCACCGGCGAATACATCACGCTGATCACAGGCGCGAGGTCCTGCTTTGGGGCAAAAGGCACGTTGCCCAGGTGCGGATGCAGCGCCACGGGGCTGATGGCAGAAAAACCCAGGGTGTAGCCATCAGACGCAGACTTGGCCACGGCATCTAGGCCGATGGTGCCGCCAGCGCCAGCCTTGTTTTCCACCACTACCGGGGTACCCAGCTGCACGCTGAGCTTTTCGCCCAGCGCACGCGCCACCACATCGCTCACACCGCCGCCGGGATAGGCCACCACGATTCGTATGGGCTTGCTCGGCCATTGTGCAGTTTCAGCCCAGGACACCACGGGCAGTACAGCGCCCGCCATTGCGGCGGCCAGCAAGCCACGGCGCACAGCATTCATCATCGTCACTCCGTATTGACAAATAATTTCACATTTTGACGCAGAATTAGTTTCACTTAACCTACATCAAGTTTTCTAATACGATTTTTATCCGCGCGGATGGTGCTCGGCATGCAATTGCTGCAGCCGTTCGCGTGCCACATAGGTGTAAATGGTGGTGGTCGAAATATCGGCATGCCCCAACAGCATCTGCACCACACGCAAATCCGCTCCATGGTTGAGCAAGTGCGTGGCAAAGGCATGGCGCAAGGTGTGCGGCGACAGGGGGGCCGTGACGCCTGCCAGTTGCGCATATTTCTTCACCAGCACCCAGAACATCACGCGCGTCATGCCTTGGCCACGCTGCGTCACAAACAGATCGTGCGTGCGATGTGCACCCAGGATGGCGTTGCGCGCCTCCTCCACATAGCGCAGCAGCCATTCCTGAGCGACCTGACCAAAGGGCACCAGCCGCTCCTTGCGGCCCTTGCCCTCGGTACGCAGCACCCCGGCTTTCATGTCGAGCTGGTGCACCTGCAGCCCCACCAGTTCACTCACGCGCAACCCGCTGGCATACATCAGCTCCAGCATGGCGCGATCTCTCAAGCCCAAAGGCGTGCTCTCGTCCGGTGCCTGCAGCAGCGCTTCCACCTGCGCCTGCGTCAATGTATGGGGTACGCGCAAGGGCCGTTTGGCTGCCAGCAGGCGCACCGTGGGATCGGCCTGTATGCGCCCCTCGCGCAGCGCCCAGTGGTACAGACGACGCAGCACACTCAACGAGCGATTGCTGGAAACGGCTTTCACGCCTTGTGCATGGCGGGCCTGAAGATAGGCCTGCAGATGCGCTTCCTGCGCAGCCAGCATGTCGCAGCCAGGCCCGACCTGCGCCAGGAACTGCGCACAGGCCACGGCATCACGCCGGTAAGCCTGCAAGGTGTTGGAAGACAGGCCATCCTCTAAGAACAATGCCTCTATAAAGTCATCAATCGTGGTCAAGCTGGCCTGCAGCGCTGCATCATTCATCGCACTATTGTGGCAACAAAAAAGCGCTGCACCTTGCGATGCAGCGCCGGCAATGCCGTGTGGCAGCGGTTTATTCAAGCGACAGTTTCTGCTCCACCACCACCTTGCGGTAGACCTCGTATTCATCCTTGATTTGCTTGGCAAATTCTTCCGGCGAGTTGGCCACGATGAGGGAGCCCGTGTCTTCGATGCGTTTGCGCACGGCTGGGTCTTGCAGCACTTTCTTGGCCGCGGCATTGATCTTGTCCACCACGTCCTTGGGCATGTCCTTGGGGCCCAGGATGCCGTAGTAGGCCATGCGGTTCACCGCCTCCAGCCCCACTTCCTTGAAAGTCGGCACATCGGGCAACACGGCCAGACGCTGGGGTGCAGCCACGGCAATCGGCAACAAGCGTTTGTCCTTGATGAAGGGCAGCGCCGAAGGCAGGTTGTCCAAGATCATGGGCACCTGGCCTGCTACGGTGTCGTTGAGCGCCGGGCCCGCACCGCGGTAAGGAATATGGGTGATGAAGGTGCCGGTCAGGTTCTTGTACAGCTCCATGAGCATGTGCTGGATGCCACCGGTGCCGGAAGAGGCATACGAATATTTGCCCTGCCCGGCTTTGAGCGTGGCCAGAAAGCTGTCGTGATTGGGTTCGCTGAACTTGGGGTGGATGGCCAGCACGTTGGGCGTTGCCGCAATATTGATGATGGGCGTGAAGTCCGTCAACGTGTTGTAGGGGATTTTGGTGTTGATGGCCGGGTTCGTTGCCGTGGTCGAGACCGTGGCGATACCCAGCGAATAACCATCCGGTGCTGCGCGTGCGGTTTCCTGGGCACCGATCACACCGCCGCCGCCGCCCTTGTTTTCCACGATCACCGTCTGGCCCAGTTCACGCCCCAGCGGGTCGGCAATCACGCGTGCAATGATGTCGGTCGTGCCACCAGGTGCAAATGGCACCAGCAGCTTGATGGGTTTGGTGGGATAGGACTGCGCCAGCGCTGTGGATCCCACAAACGCCAAGGCCAGGCCAATACAAGTGCGACGCTGCATATGACTTGCCTCCATGATTTGTAAGCTTTGGTAGGGAGCCGATGCTAGTGGAAGCACGGTTTTTTGGGGGCGCTGAGCCAAGTTTTTTTCTCAGGACATACCCCAGACCGTCCACGCTCACCCTTGCTGTCGCGCAGGTAACGAAGTCCGCCCAACCGCTGCAGAAAAAGGCGTAATCTCAGCGCCCGTGAACTACGCTCAACTGCTTTTTCCGGACTTCTCGCTCATCTTGCTGGGCTATGTGCTGTGCCGTTTCACACCGCTCAACCGCCCCATCTGGCAAAGCGCAGAGGCGCTGGTGTATTACCTGCTGTTTCCTGTCCTGCTGTTTCATTCCATCGTCAAAAGCCCGCTGGATCTGGCTGCCACGTCCAGCCTGATTGCCGCAGGTGTATGCGCAGCGCTGATCGGCATTGCACTGGCTTACAGCGTGCCCTGGTGGCCAGGGCTGCGTGGCAAGGTGCAAAGCCGCGATCATGCGGGTGCGGCGCAAATTGCGTTTCGCTTCAATTCCTTTATCGGACTGGCGCTGGCCGATCGCCTAGCGGGCGCGCAGGGCTTGTTTTTCCTCTCGGTGCTGATCGGCTTTTGCGTACCCATCTTCAATATCGCCGCCGTCTGGCCCATGGCGCGCGAGAGCCGGCAGAGCTTTGCCGGGCAGCTGGTGCGCAACCCCTTGATCGTGGCCACCGTTTTGGGCCTGAGCGCCAACTTGCTGGGCTTTCGCATGCCTGAATGGCTGGAGCCTCCTGTGTCGCGCATCGGTGCAGCGTCGATTGCGCTGGGCCTGATGTCTGCCGGTGCGGGCATGCAACTGGGGTTGCTCACCCATGCCAAGCGTTTGAGCGTGGCCGTGCTGGCGATTCGCCACCTGATCCAGCCCTTGGTGGCGCTGGCCGCGATTTTGGTTTTCGCATTGCAGGGCGACCAAGCTTTGATTCTGCTGCTGTTTGCAGCGCTGCCCACCGCATCGTCCTGCTATGTGCTGGCCGCACGCATGGGCTACAACGGCCCGTATGTGGCGGGATTGGTGACGCTGTCGACCCTGCTGGGCATCGTCAGCCTACCCTACGCCTTGTCCTTGGTGCCAGGATAAGTCACAGAAAACACAGAAAAAATAGCTACCAACGCTTTATCTATCGGCATTTCAGATACTTATCTATCGCAAATACCGATGAATACAGCGCTGGGAGCTCCTTTTTTTAAAATACGCCTTGTGCCAGCGCCCATTGCACATGCTCGCGCACCATCTCACTGTCATTCGTTAAACGGTGGTTCAGGGCTTGGCGGATCTGCGCCTGCAGGGCTGCCTCAAGTGGCTGGTTCAAGGCATTGCCCATGGCCACGGCAATATTGCGCAGCCAGCGCGCATGGCCGATGCGGCGAATCGGACTGCCTTCGGTGCTGCGCAAAAACGTGGCTTCATCCCAGCTGAACAGTTGCACCAGCGTGCTCCCGACCAAGCCACCGCGCACGTCAAAGTCCGGCAGGCTGGCGCGCTGGGCAAACTTGTTCCAGGGGCAGGCCAGCTGGCAGTCGTCACAGCCATAGATGCGATTGGCCAGCAGCGGGCGCAGCTCCAGCGGAATGGCACCATCGTGCTCAATGGTCAGATAGGAAATACAGCGGCGCGCATCGACCCGGTGCGGCGCAACGATGGCACCCGTGGGGCAGGCATCGATACAACTGCTGCAGCTGCCACAATGCGCTGTGACGGGCTGCGTTTCGGGCAGCGCCATGTCCACATAAATCTCGCCCAGAAAAAAGGTCGATCCCGCATCGCGGCTGAGCACCAGCGTGTGCTTGCCGCGCCAGCCCTGGCCGCTGCGGCGTGCCAGCTCGGCCTCCATGACCGGGGCCGAGTCCGTAAACGCGCGGTGGCCCATGGGGGCGATTTCCTGTGCAATGCGCTCGGCCAGTTTTTGCAGACGGCTGCGCAGCACCTTGTGGTAATCACGCCCCCGCGCATAGACCGAGACAATGGC
>JAEYRT010000006.1 GCA_023435325.1 Pseudomonadota bacterium
ACGCCAATCATCAGGCCCTGGCCACGCACTTCCACGAAACCGTCCAGATCGCACAGTGCAGCGTGCAGCTGGGCCTTCTGGTAATCACCCACTTCGGTAGTATGGGCCAGCAGGCCGTCTTCTTCCATGATGCGGATGGTTTCCACACCGGCACGCAAGGCCAGTGGGTTGCCGCCAAAGGTGGAGCCATGGTTGCCAGCAGTCAGCACCTGGGCCGCCGCATTGTGCGCGACCACAGCACCCACAGGCACGCCCGAGCCCAGGCCCTTGGCCAGTGTCATCACATCGGGCACGATACCTGCCCACTGGTGTGCAAACCACTTGCCGGTGCGGCCCATGCCGGCCTGGACTTCGTCCATGATCAGCAGCCAGCCCTGGGCATCACACAGGGCGCGCACCTTTTGCAGGTATTCGGCGCGCATGGGGTGCAGGCCGCCTTCGCCCTGAATGGGCTCCATCATCACGGCGACGATGTTGGGGTTGCCTTCGGTGGCTTCGATCAGCGCCTCATAGTCATTGGGGGCCACACGGGTGAAGCCTTCGAGCAGCGCACCAAAGCCGTTGCGTACCTTGGGGTTGGCCGTGGCGGACATGGTGGCAATGGAGCGGCCGTGGAAGGCGTGGTCATAGACCACGATTTCGGGCTTGGCAATGCCCTTGTCCACGCCGTACTTGCGGGCGATCTTGATGGCGGCCTCATTGGCTTCCAGACCGGTGCTGCAAAAGAACACATTGGTCATGTGGCTGCGCTCGGTCAGCAGCGTGGCCAGCTCTTCCTGGCCGGGCACGTGGTAGTAGTTGGATACGTGGATCAGCTGGGTCAACTGCTCTTGCAGCGCAGGCACCAGCTTAGGGTGGTTGTGGCCCAGCGTGTTGACGGCAATGCCGCCCAGCGCGTCCAGGTATTCCTTGCCGTTCACATCCCACACGCGGCAGCCCTGGCCTCGTCGCAGCGCGATGGGTACGCGGCCGTAGGTGGGCATAACGTGGGGCGAGGCAGCCTCAATGTGAGCGGTCATGAATCAATCTCCTGACATGGCAGTCGTGGCACAACTTTTGCGACATTGCACAAAAGACAAGGGAATGATTTTAGAGCGCTGCAAAGCCTGTGGCATGCACAACGCACATATTTGAATTCGCGCTATGCATAGGGATCAAACCCCAGCGCAGTACCCGTGTCTTATATAAGAGTTAGAATTGCAGCGTCGGTGCACAAGGCGGCGATCCCGCAGCGCACCCCGTCTTACCGGATTGATCTTGATGGTTTCCCCAAGCTCCAAAGAAATCTTCATCCAAGGTGTCACCTTGGAGGGAAAAACCTTTCGTCCCAGTGACTGGGCCGAACGTTTGGCGGGGGTGATGAGCCAGTTTCGCCCCGGTGGCGCCCAGCGCGGCAGCCATTTGGGCTATTCCCCTTGGTGCATTCCCACAACGATGAACGGCGTCAAATGCATTGTCGTGCACCGTGACCTGCAGGCCCACGAGCCCATGGCCTGGGACTTTGTCCTGAACTTTGCACGCGACAACCACCTGCAGGTGGCAGAGGCTTGCCTGATCCCTGACGAGAAGCAATAAGCTGCAACATTCCACGCAAGCGCTGTGAACGCAACCGCCATCAGGGCGGTTTTTTCATTCCTGGGCGTTGTGTTTGTAGATGCAATCTTCATGATGCGGGCACAAAAAAACCGCCGTGAGGCGGTTGTCTTGTTTCGCTGGCAGCGCACCCGAAGCAAACGGCGGAGGACTGATGCCCTCCGGGCGATGCCTAAAGTTGAATTAGGCGGCAGTTGCCAGGGCCTTGACCTTGGCAGACAGACGGCTCTTGTCGCGAGCGGCCTTGTTCTTGTGGAAGATGCCCTTGTCGGCCACGGAGTCGATTACGGACTGTGCCTTGGCAAACAGTTCGGTAGCCTTCACCTTGTCGCCGGCCAGAACAGCCTTCTCAACATTCTTAACTACGGTACGGTACTTGGAACGCAGCGATGTGTTAGCAGCGTTCAGCTTAACGTTTTGGCGTGCGCGCTTGCGGCCGGAGGCCAGGCGGGGGTTCTTTTTGGCTTTGGTTGCCATGATTGGTATTCCTTAAATGTCTGGGGATGATGCCAGCGAAGCCAGCGATTATAGCAAGTCTTGTTTTGTCTTGCCTGCACGTCGCGGAGCAAGGGCGTACAACTGCACCGGGAACCGGTGTGCCATCTCGTGGTGCATGGATGCACCAAATTGAAACTTGATGGCGGGTCTGCACCGATTTGGTGTGTATCCGTGTTTTCAATGAAGCACTTGCGTTCAGCACGTGGGCGCGTGGCTACACTGCGCGGGTGTCACTACTTAAATCTGCCTCCATTGTTTCGTTGCTGACCCTGGCCTCGCGGGTCACAGGTCTGGTGCGTGATCTGATCATGGCGTCCATGTTCGGCGCCAATGCACTCACGGACGCCTTCAACGTTGCCTTTCGCATCCCCAATCTCTTTCGTCGCCTGTTTGCCGAAGGCGCCTTCAGTCAGGCCTTTGTGCCTGTGCTGGCCACCAGCAAAACCCAGGACGGAGAGGAGCGTACACGCCAGCTGATCGGCAATGTGGCCACGGTCCTGTTCTGGGTCTTGATGCTGACTTGCGTGCTGGGTGTGCTGGGGGCGCCGGTCTTGGTGTGGTTGCTGGCCAGCGGTTTCGAGAGCGGTCAGGCCCACGAGGCTGCCGTGCTGATGACGCGCTGGATGTTCCCTTACATCGGCTTCATGTCCATGGTGGCGCTGTGCGCGGGGGTGCTCAATACCTGGAAGCAGTTCGCCGTGCCGGCGGCCACGCCGGTGCTGCTCAATGTCTGCATGATTGTGGCGGCCCTGCTGCTGGCCCCCTGGTTTGCTGCGCAAGGTATAGAGCCCATCTATGCCATGGCCGCAGGCGTCATGCTGGGCGGTGTGCTGCAGCTGGGCGTGCAGCTGCCTGCCTTGAAAAAGCGCGGCCTGCTGCCGCGCATTGGCATGACGCCATCGGCCATCCGCGCAGCATGGAGCGATGGTGGCGTGCGCCGCATTCTGTCGCTGATGGCGCCTGCTTTGTTGGGTGTGGGCGTGGCCCAGGTCAGCCTGATGATCAACACACAGATTGCCTCCTATTTGACCCCAGGCAGCGTGACCTGGCTGTTTTATGCCGACCGCCTGATGGAATTTCCCACCGCTTTGCTGGGTGTGGCCCTGGGCGTGGTGCTGACGCCGCAACTGGCCTCGGCCAAGGCGGCGGGCGATGCGCAGCGCTACTCCAACATGCTGGATTGGGGCTTGCGCCTGGTGGTGCTGCTGGCCGTGCCCTGTGCCGTGGGTTTGCTGGCCTTTGCCGAGCCTCTGGTGGCAACGCTGTTTCACCGCGGAGCCTTGCATGGCAACGATGTGTCGCAGATCGCCCTGGCGCTGATCGGTTATGGCGCGGGTTTGCTGGGTTTGGTGGCCATCAAGGTGCTGGCACCGGGTTACTTTGCCAGCCAGGACATGAAGACCCCGGTCAGGATTGCCGTGGCGGTGTTGGTGCTCACCCAAATCATGAATGTGGTGCTGGTGCCCTGGCTGGCGCATGCCGGGCTGGCCTTGTCGATCGGTCTGGCGGCGTTGGTCAATGCGTGCTGGCTGCTGGCCGGTCTGCTGCGCCGCCGTGCTTACCAGCCGGCGCCGGGCTGGGGACTGTATCTGCTGCGTGTGGTTGCCGCGGCCTGTCTGCTGGCGGTTTTCCTGCTCTGGGGTGCGCAGCACTGGGACTGGCAGGCGCTGCAGGCCCGTGAGTGGCAACGCATCGGGCTGATGGCGTTGATGCTGACGGGAGCTGCGGTGGTGTACTTTGGCGTGTTGCTGGCTTCAGGCCTGAAGTTGCGCACCTTGCTGCGCCGCTGAGCGGGAGGGCAGCGGGGGCTTTCCGGCGCATGTCCGTGCACAGTACAAATCCGGTTAGAGTTCCCTGCATGGCCCTGAACTTTGAAGTCCCTTCTGCGCTTGACCACTTCCAATGCCTGGTCGGCCATGACGTGGCTTTTCCCCTGCTGGAAACTGCAGCCAGTCTGGCGCTGCCGACCCAGCCTGAACTGGATGTGCAGGACGTGCTGTTTCAGGTGGATGCCTTGACCGAGCGTCTGCGTGCTGCCATTCCCCGGGAGGCTGCGGCCATGCAGCGCTGCTTCATGCTCAACGCGTTTTTCTACGAAAAGCTGGGTTTTGCGGCCAACGCCAATGATTTCACCGACCCTGCCAACAGCTTTGTGCACGAGGTGCTGCGCACGCGCCGTGGCATTCCCATCTCGCTGGCGGTGCTGTGGATGGAGCTGGCCCAGGGCATCGGGCTCAAGGCGGATGGCATCTCGTTTCCCGGCCACTTTCTGGTCAAGGTCCATGTGGATGAAGGCATCATCATCCAGGACCCTCTCACGGGTCGCGGCCTGACGCAAAACCAGTTGCAGGAGCGGCTGGAGCCTTTCCGCGAAGGCTGGGGGCTGGCCGAAGACGATATGGCGCCTCTGCACCTGTTTTTGCTGCCAGCCAGCCCGCGCGACATCATCGAGCGCATGCTGCGCAACCTCCAAAATATCTATGTGCAGGACGGGCAGCATGCCCAGTTGCTGGGCGTGCTCGATCGTCTGATCGTGCTGCGCCCTCAGGATGTCGAGAGCTACCGTGACCGTGGCCTGCTGCTGGCACAGATGGGGCGGCGCGAAGCTGCGCTCAAAGACCTGCAAACCTATGTGCGCACGGCGCACGCTGCGCAGGACCTGCCGGTGATTGAGGCACGCATTGAACTGCTGCGCGCGGGCTCCTAGCAGCAGTGGCCATCTTGGGTTGCTTAAAAAAGAGAGCTGTTAACGCTTGCATTTACTTCGTTTGCAAGTGTTTTATATTGCAAACGCTTGCGTGAAGCGCGCAGGCTGCTCCTGTTTCAGACGAGCTTGGCGGCTTCCAGCTCTTTCTTGAGGTAGGCATAGAACAAGGGCGCAGCCACCAGACCTGCGGGACCAAAAACCGATTCGGCAATGAACATCACCGTCAGCAGCTCCCACACGGCCATGTGGGTGCGCTGGCCCACGACCTTGGCGTTGATCACGTATTCGGCCTTGTGGATCAGGATCAGAAAGCC
>JAEYRT010000022.1 GCA_023435325.1 Pseudomonadota bacterium
CTATAGACGCATGCAAACGAGCACTGCCAGCTACAGCAAAGGCGCTCATCCAATCGGTCACAAAAAGCATATGCAGCCACCCAGGCGTCCCCGCCTGCACGGTTGAAGAAATACAGGGCAAAACTCAAAGGTAATACCCTGCTGCTTGTTGGCCGGTATCCAGACTTGCGGGTATCGGTAACACGCCTTCCCAAAGCTAAAAGCTTCAGTGGCTGCTTGTGTCACTTTGCACAGCTACTTGCTGTGCACCTCACTTACTGTTGCGGGGGCAGTTCAGGTTGGCGCAATGCGCTCCCTGATTCACGTTTAACACAGCCCTAAGAGCTCAAAGCTGTGCACCAACAATTGAGATTCTATGTCCCTAACTAGGCATTGGAAGGCGTGTATTGCAGTAATTGCGATTGAACATTGACCTGCCAGAAAGTGGTATGCAGCATCAAATTTTTCTTGCTACTCATTGCTTCAGACGCTTGAATTTTTCTGGAATATCAAGATCTTAGTTTTTCGTTGGACTGGCGATCTCATACCAAGCTAACAAGCGCAGCCTCAAGTTTTCTTCATCAAAAAAAGCTGATAGGCATGTTTTTCCCAAGGGTTATAGCGCTGGCTTTATCTCGCTGCGCAAGCACATAAAACACAGTGCTTATCACGATCGGTGGCTGCTACCGGCTTCATTGGTTCGTTGAATCTGTATGTGTGCCAACTACATCAAGCACGCTCTGCTGCCAAAAAGGCGATTCGATGCATGGTGCGTGTGGAAGAAGAAGGAAGAAATGAGGTGCCTGAACTTCTCCCACGCATGTGCAATACGCTTTGCAATTTGTTTTTCTTAATGACGCTGGCAGTGAACCAACGTCGTGGCTTCGAGGAAACTCCATTCATCAGCAAAAGCTATGGAAAATCCTAAAGAGTCCAACGCATGGTCTTACTTGCCAACACCCACCGTCGCATCAACGGACACATAGGGAATAAATCCGCTTTCGTTCTCGCTGATTTGCAGCGGCTTGCCAATATGCGGAAAGGCTCGCTGTGGGCATGCCGGGCGGTCGCACACTTTACAGCCCATGCCAATCGGGGTTGCTGCATCGGTATGGCGCAAATTCAGGCCTTTGGCATAGATCAGGCGATCTGCATGGCGCACATCACACCCTAAGCCAATCGAGAATGTTTTCTTGGGTGCGCCCCAGCTTTTACCTGGTGTGATGACGGTACGAGCTATCCAAAAATACATGCGCCCATCAGGCATGCTGGCCAACTGCGGAACCACTTCTCCGGAGCGCTGAAAGGCTTCATACACCCCCCACAAGGGGCAGGTGCCGCCAGTTTTGGAGAAGTGAAAGTGCGTGGCCGACTGGCGCTTGCTGATGTTGCCTGCCCGGTCTACGCGCACAAAGAAAAACGGCACGCCCGGCGCGTCGGCACGCTGCAAGGTTGACAGCCGATGGCATACCGTCTCAAAGCCCACATCAAACTGGCGCGCGAGCACATCCACGTCGTACTGTGCCTCTTCCGCTGCCGCTAAAAACTTTCGGTACGGCAAGATAAAAGCGCCCGCCACATAGTTTGCCAAACCAATGCGTGCCAAGCGCAGTGTGGCTGCGTCCTGCCACACTACCCCTTGCAATTCCTGCTCAATCAGATTTTCAAACTCCAGCAGCGCCAACTGGGTCGCCATATGGAAAGCCTGTTGCGTCAGTCTTAAATGCTCCGCCACATAAAGCACCCGCGCCTGCACATCAAAATAGCGATGTTGGGACTTGGCTTGAGCGGACGAATCCCCCATACCCAGCACACGTACTGCGTGGTTGACCTCTAAGCGGTGCTTCAGCCATTGAGTAATGCCGCTGCCCTGTGCTTCTTGTGCTTGTTCTGCCAAGCGCTCTGCCACACGGTCTAAGCCATCAAAGTAATTGCGCTTGGTAAAGAAAAAATCACGTACTGCCTCATACGGCATTTGCTGCGCCACCGTGGCAGGCAATCTTTCGTTCGCTGGCCCGCTTTGGGATATGTCCGCACGCTCATCATCGGCGCGCGCCACCAAAAACTCCATTTGCTCAGTGGTTGCCACATAGCGCTGATGCAAGGCCAGCATGGCTTGCGCCATATGCGGCAGTTTGGCTGCCATGGCTCGCAGCTCTGCCATAGGCACAGCGGCCAACTCAGGCGGTAAAACCGTCAATGCCTCTTTCAACTGTGTCAGCACCCGTGCTTCTTCATCTTCAGAGAACAGTTGAATATCAACACCCAATACCTTGTTGATTTTGAGCAGTACCGGCACCGTCAACGGGCGCTGGTCTTGCTCTATCTGATTGAGGTAGCTGCTCGATAAATCCAACGCCTTTGCCAACGCCGCCTGCGTCATCCCGCGCTCTTCCCGTAGGCTGCGCAAACGCACCCCCATAAATATTTTGCTCATTGTTTTTGTCTCCAGACACGGGCCTCGCACACGAAGTTTCATGATTCGCAAAATTTGCAAAAAACAAGAAATTCATTCGCAATCTATTGCTAATTTAGCCCTATCAGCTTCTATTTCATCTGCGTACATTGTGAATGCAGGCCAAGTATTTGGCCAATCAATTTCTCAAAAAAACCAATGTGCAATGGAGACCTTATGAACAGCTTGGCAGACACCCCCGTTCACTTCAAACCTAAAAAATCGGTTGCCCTCTCCGGCGTGACGGCAGGCAACACCGCTTTGTGCACCGTGGGCAAAACCGGCAACGATCTGCACTACCGCGGCTACGACATCTTGGAGATTGCCGAAGTC
>JAEYRT010000050.1 GCA_023435325.1 Pseudomonadota bacterium
GTTATGGCCCGTGTCGATCATGAGCAGTGGATAGGGCAGGCGACCGCGGCCAAAGGCTTTTTCCGCGCAGCGCAGCATGACCAGCGAATCCTTGCCGCCCGAAAACAGCAGGGCGGGGCGTTCAAAGGCGGCGGCCACTTCGCGCAGGATGAAGATGGTTTCTTCTTCCAAGGCATCCAGGTGGCGGTTGCTGAGCTGGCTCAGCACATGGGTGTCCACACGGGCATTCATAAATACACTTTCAAGCAAAATTGGCTGCTAGCGCTTATGTGGTAAGCGTTGGTAGCTCTCATTTTTAGTGGGTCAAATGCAGGCCGCATTCACGCTGGTCTTCACCCTTGGTGGGGTCGACGTAGTCGAAGTTGTTGGGCAGGCCGTGCTTTTCGCAGTACGCGTACAAATCCTTGGACGACCAGTGCAGCAGCGGTGCCACTTTGATGAGCCCGTCGGGGTTGATGCTTACGGGCTCCATCTGCGCGCGCACGGCGCTGTCGGTGGCGCGCAGGGCGGTGAACCAGACCTGCGGCTGGGTCTCGCGCAAGGCGCGGGCAAAAGGCTCGAGCTTGACCTCTTCGGTAAAGGCCGCATGGCGCGGGTCGTCCAGCGCAGGTGTGGGGCCATCCACCGCCTCGCGGTGGGCACGCGAGCGCAGCGGCAGATAAATCTTGAGGTTCAGGCCCAGCTGCTTGGTGACAGCGTCCGCAAATTGGTAGGTGGCTTCGGTGTTGTAGCCGTTGTCCATCCAGACCACGGGCACATCCGGCGTTACCCGCGTGACCATGTGCAGGATCACGGCTTCAAACGGGCGAAAGTTGGTGGTGACAATGGCGCGCTGGTTCAAACCCAGCGCCCAGCGCACCAAACCTTCGGCGTTGTGGCCCAGTTCAGCGTTGATGCGTGCAAGGTCCTGCTGGCTCATGGCTGCTCCGCGAAATGGGGTTTGGGGTTGACGGCATCGGCTTGGTAGAAACCGCTGAAACGCTCGAACTGGCGTTGGGCATCGGACTGGTCCACGCCTTCGCGCAGCACAGCCGAGCTGAAGCCCGTGCGGTGCATTTGAACCAGCTGATCAATCAGCACATCGCCCGTGGCGCGGATGTCACCCGCAAACTTGCGGCGCTTGCGCAGCAAATAGGCCTGGGTAAAGGCGCGGCCGTCCGTAAAGGCCGGGAAGTGCAGGTCAATCTGCGTGATACCGTCCAGATTCACATCCAGCGCGTTGACATCATTGGCAAGCACCAGTAGGCCAGGGCTGCCTTCAGCGGGGCTTTGGTAATCGGTATGGGCCAGGATCTTCATCATTGCATCCTTGTTGTTCTTGGGTCTCAGACAGCTTCGGCCACTTCAAGGGCCGGATGGCGTGCGGCCTTGCCGGCCTCCTTGAAAGGCTCCAGGCCAATGCGGCGCACGGCGTCAATGAAACGCTCGCCAGGTTGGCGAAGATCGCGGTAGGTGGTCAGTACGGCTTCCAGCACATCGGGCACTTCGGCTGCCGAGAAAGAGGGGCCAATCACCTTGCCGGCTCCAGGAGTGCCGGACAAAGTGGAACCGTCCGAGCCACCGAGCGTGACTTGGTACCACTCCTTGCCGTCCTTATCCACGCCCAGAATGCCGATATGACCGCTGTGGTGGTGGCCGCAGGAGTTGATGCAGCCGCTGATGTGCAGATCGATCTCGCCAATATCGTCCAGCTCATCCAGATCTTGGTAACGCTGCGTGATGGCTTCCGCAATCGGTAGGCTGCGGGCATTGGCCAGTGCGCAGAAGTCGCCACCGGGGCAGGCGATCATGTCCGTCAGCAAAGCCACATTGGTGCTGGCCAGGCCCAAACCACGTGCGGCTTCATACAGCTCCACGAGCTGGCTCACATGCACCCAGGGCAGCATCACGTTCTGGTCGTGGGTGATGCGTGCTTCACCGGCCGAGAAACGGTCCACCAGTTCGGCCAGGGCATCGAGCTGATTGGCCGAAGCATCGCCAGGCGCCTGCCCGATGCGCTTGAACGACAGCGTCACGGCGCGCAACTGCGGATTGCGGTGTGCGTGCACATTGCGTTCGAGCCAGCGCGCAAACGCAGGGGCCTGGGCTGCATATTCGATCAGGCGCTGCTCGGCCTGGTGCGGATCGACGTCAGCAATCTGCGGCAGCACGGGGTCTACGAAGCAAGCGGCCACACGGTCAAATTCGGCCTGGGGAATGGTGTGCGGGCCACCATCCACTTCCACAATCTGGCGGTATTCCTCTTCCACTGCATCAATGTAGGCCTGGCCTTCAGCCTTGACCAAAATCTTGATGCGAGCCTTGTACTTGTTGTCGCGACGGCCCAGCTCGTTGTACACGCGCACAATGGCCTCGATGTAATTCATGATCTGGTTCCAGGGCAGGAACTCACGGATCAGCGTGGCTACCACCGGGGTACGGCCCATGCCGCCGCCAACAAAAACCTTGAAACCGATTTCGCCAGCAGCGTTCTTGACCAGATGCAGGCCCACGTCATGCCAACCGGTGGCCGCACGGTCTTCCCGGGCGCCGGAAATCGCAATCTTGAACTTGCGAGGCAAGAAAGCGAATTCGGGGTGCAGCGTGGTCCACTGGCGCAGGATTTCCGCGTAGGGGCGTGGGTCAACCACCTCGTCCACAGCCACACCCGCCAGCGCATCGGTGGTGGTGTTGCGAATGCAGTTGCCGCTGGTCTGGATGCCGTGCAGATTGGCGGTGGCCAGCAGTTCCATGACATCGGCGGACTTGGCCAGCGGAATCCAGTTGAACTGCACATTGGTGCGTGTCGTGAAGTGGGCGCAGTGTGTGGGCAAGAAGGTGGTGCCCAGCTTGCCTTGGCCTTCCATGGCAGCTTGGAAAACCTCGGCTTCGGGCGCATCGTATTCACGGGCCACACGTGCCAGCACCCGGATTTGCTGGCTGTTGACCTCGCCATAAGGAATCGCAACGCGCAACATGGGAGCGTAGCGCTGCACATACCAGCCGTTTTGCAGGCGCAGCGGGCGGAAATCGTCTTCCGGAAGTTTGCCGCTCTGCCAGCGTTCAAGTTGGTCCCGGAATTGGGCGGTCCGTTGCTTCAGGAATGCTTTGTCGAATTCTGTGTATTGGTACATGTCGCAGTCGCTATCGTGGGAGAGACCTCCTTCGAAAAGGAGGAAACCCTGGTGTCTGACCGCGGACTGTAAGCAGGTTCCTTATAGAAACAAACAATTGTTTTGTTAAACCTATATTCTTATTTTGTTATAAAGCTTCTTGGATTTCGCCATGGCGGGAAGATGGAACCATGTCCGAGGCTCCAAAAAACAAAAAGCAGGTATGCACTGCGAAAAGTTGCATACCTGCTGACGAGGCATTCACGCATTCACGCTGTCATGTGAATACCGTGAATGCCAATGGCGGACAATCAGCTCAATAGCAGCGCGTCGTCGGCCAGCTTCTCCCCCCGGACCTTTTCGAACATTTGCAGCAGATCGGGCACATCCATGCGGGCGCGTTCCTCTCCGGATACATCCAGCAC